>JBHPLC010000078.1:0-9050 GCA_042564455.1 Candidatus Zhuqueibacterota bacterium
TTTATTTTTGTCTTTACTTTTCAGAAAGACAATGATCTTGGTATTTTTACAGATGTGATTAATGCAGATTCGGGAAAACATATAAGTTCTGCTTATTTCCCCTTTATTCCAAAAGCTATCAAAAACGGTTATACATATAAAACCGGCAAAAATACAGAAGGATTCTATGTAATCCAAAAATACCGCATCCACCCGGCAGTCTACGGAAAGTAAAGGAGAAATTAAAATGAGGCCAGCTTATCTATTCTTAGCAATAGTATTGCTATTTTCGTGCAGCAGCAAGACAGAAACCTCTGAAGTTGACATTACAACTGCACTTACTGATGTGGTCAAACTTGAGCTTGAATTCGGGGCAGATGAAACAAAAACACCGGATGAGTATCTTCTGGCAAAACCTTCGCGGTCGGAGGTTGGTAATTTATCTGTTAACCGGAATGGTGATATTTACCTGGTAGATGAGTTTTATATAAAAGTCTATGACAGCAGCGGAAATCCAAAAAAATTAATGGGCGGCAGAGGACAGGGGCCCGGAGAGTTTGAACTTAAACCAACTTTCCTTACACTGAGTCCAACAGGGTGCTTTTCTGCAGGTGTTGGTAGTATGTATATTAATGTCTATGATTCAAATGATGAATTTATTAAGAAAACTTTACAGCCTATGGGGGGGATATCTTTAGATCTACATGATATGTTTCTTAAAATTGGGTTCTCATTACAGCATTTAATGAAAATCTATGCGATAAATCCAAATGAAAGAGTATTTTGTGCTAGCGCCGATGATTTAAAGCGGGGTGTCGATCAAAAAGAGTATAGGATTTTAGCATATGAAAATACTGATACTCTAGTAGTTATAGATTCATTTGTTATAAATGGTTCTATTAGATATGAAAATGGCGGAGGCAGTAGATCTCCAACTTATGGAGACTTTCACTGGGATTTACTGCCTGATAATAAGATAGTATACGTTAATGCACTGCCTTATAATGAAGAGAAAGGTGAAAAACCTGTATATACTCTTACTTTTCTAAATCTGGATAATTTCGAGAAGACAGATGTAGATCAACCTTATAATCCTGTTTTGATCCCTGATTCGGATATTAATTTCGAAACAAGACCAAATGCTACTGAAGAAAGCAGGAATAATGCACAGAGAATTAGAAATGCAAGGAAGGAATGGAAATACAAAGCATCTGTAATAAAACTTCTTGCAGACGGGAAATATGTATTTGTTTTCACTCATCAGAGAAATGATCAGGATGAACTTCTTGTTGATGTTTTTGATTCAGAAACAGAAAAATATGTGCGTTCGGTTTTTTATTCAGTGTATGCAGCCTATCCGGACGTGATCAAAAACGGATATGCTTATAGATTATGGAGAAACAGTGAAAAATTCCCCGTCGTCCAAAAATACCGCATCGACCCGGCGGTATACGGAAAATAAATGGGAGTACCAATGCAAGTTAAAACAGTTGTTGTGTTGTTGTTATTTGTAGTATTGTTATTTTCCTGTGGCAGTGATGAAACAGCGGAGTATGCTGTTGAAAATAAGGTGATTGAGAATGTATTGAAGTTGGAACTTGAGTTTGGTGCGGATGACAATACACTTGACTCAGAATATCTTCTTGCAACGCCTTATTCCATAGCGGTTACTAATGAGAATGATATTTTGGTATTTGATGAGGACTGTATAAAGGTTTTTAATGAAAAGGGCAAACCAATAACACTTATAGGAAGGGAAGGTGAAGGTCCTGGCGAATTTTCAGGAGGCAGTTCGTGGAAAATATATATTAGTCCTTCTGGATATATGTCAGTTTTAGGGGGAGCTCGTTTTGGTATTAATAACGTATTTGCTCCTGATTTTTCATTTGTGGAAAGGAAGAACTATATTTTTACGCCTCCATATAAAGGAATATTTGATAGGTTGCAATTACGTCCACGTATACCTTATTACATATATGCACTCAACGAGACAGATAGAATATATCTGATAGAAGCCAGTGAAATTGATAGTAAATCGTCTCCTATGAAATATTATTTAGTAATGGTGCGTAAATTCGGTGAAACCTACTCTGAATTAGTTCGTGATGAATTACATCGCATAAAAAAAGGTTCAATGACGTCAACGGATCCAACTCTTGGTTATTTTAATTTTGCATTATTGCCCGAAAATAAGATTGTATACTATGATACACAAACATATGACAATAATGCAAAATACAATTTAATTGTACTATCACTTGAGAATCTTGAAAAAACCACAATAACCTATAGTTATGAACCGATATTATTTCCGGAGAGAGAAATTGACTCATTGAGAACGTTATTCGGTGAAATGGATGGACGGGAATACTATCCATCATTACAAAGAATAATGGCGGATAATAATTTTGTTTTTGCTTTCACAAATAAAACAAGTATAAAAGATGAAATTTATGTTGATATTATTGATATGAAGAAATATCAATATATATGTTCAGCATATTTTCCATTTATTCCTGATGTAATTAAAAACGGCTATGCGTATAAATTAATACGTGCATGGGGAGATACATTCGCCTCAATCCAAAAATACCGCATCGATCCGGCAGTGTATGGAAAATAACTGGGAGCAAATAATATTAACGAAATGAAATTTCATGCATTTGGAGGTTTGGTATGAATTATATGAACAGAAGAAATTTTGTCCGGCTCGCAGGAGCAGTCCCGGCGGCAGGGCTTCTGTCGTGCTACGGTCCGGGAAGTCAGGAAGGATCGCCGATACGGACTGTTTCTTCCTCTTATGATCCGTGGCTGGAGATCGACCTGAACAATATTAAATGGAATATAGATCTGATCAGAAACAGAGTGAACGGCAGGCCCATTATGGCAGTCATCAAAGCAAATGCCTACGGACACGGACTGGCAGAAGTCGGAAAGTACCTCGAAAAGATCAGCATCGACGCCATCGCTGTCGGGAAACTCTCCGAAGGAATAGAACTGCGGAATGCCGGAGTAAAATGCCCCATCCTGAATCTTGGGCCGTTCTCGGATAAAGATGCCGAACATATAGTCAGGAATGATATATCACAATCGGTTTACAGCGATAATGTCCTTGCGCTGGATTCAATCGCCGGAAAGATAAACAAACAGGCGAAAGTTCACATTAATATCGACACCGGAATGGGCAGAGTGGGAGCGCCGTTTTATAATGCTTTTTCTTTTGTTACGGATGTTTCCAATCTCGCCAATGTGAAGATCGAGGGTGTTTTTACGGCTCTCACGGAAGAAACGGAATTCGATGTAGTTCAGCTTCAGAGGCTGACCGCCCTTTGTGAAGAGCTCAAAAACCGCGGTATTGATCCGGGTCTGCGGCATGCTGCATCGAGCGCCGGAATACTCGGATTTGACGGTTCATATCTTGACATGGTCAGGCCGGGAATATGCATCTACGGGCATTTCCCATCGGATAAGGAATATGACCTGAAGAAAATTGACCTCAAACCGGCTCTTTCACTGAAAACCCGCGTCTCCTATGTAAAAACTCTCCGCCCCGGGGATGCGATCTCTTATCATCAGAAGTTCGTTGCGGAAAAAGAGGAAAAAGTAATCACAGCTTCCCTCGGTTACTCGGATGGTTTCCCGTACAATGTCTTAGGCAAAACCGAAGCGCTTGTCAACGGTAAGAAATTCCCGGTTTTCGCAGACATAACCGCCAATCATTTTTACGTGAATGTAACGGGCGAGGAAAATGTCTCGGCCGGTGATGAAATAGTCCTGATCGGTTCACAGGGGGATGAGTATGTCGGAGCACAGGAACTTGCCATAGCAGCCGACACGTCGGTCTATAAGATCACCATCTGGATGAATCCGCTCCTCCCGAGGATCTATAAAAGCTGAATATAAATTAAGAACATTATTGTCCCGAAAGGAATCTCAGGAAATGAAAATCAGAAACGCGATATCAGGCATGATCGGTCTTATGTTAATCCTGAATCAGTTCTTCTTCTGCTCGCAGGACAAAAAACCTAAGAATAATTACGGTTCTATTGAGCAGATTATCGAGAACATTCAGAGATCGGGAGACTATGATCAGGAATTGGTTTTTGGCAGTGAATTACACGGCACAAAAGATGAATTCCTGCTGGGAAGCTCGGATTACTTTGCCGTTAATCACAAAAACGAGGTTATTGTACTGGATGAGAATAATGTAAAACTGTTTGATATCAACGGCAGGGGACAGAAGATAATTGCGCGAAAAGGTAACGGCCCGGGAGAATTCAATAGTACTGTCATACCATACTTTTCACCCGACGGATATCTGATTTTATATTCAGGAGGAATTTACAATCTGTTTTCACCGGATTTCGAGTTCATTGAAAAGAAGAGATTTCTGAACAGCGCCAAACTTATCAATTACATGAACGAAAATGGAATATCTGTCGAAGATGTTTTTAAGATAAAAGAAGTGTATCCATTGAGCAGCCATGAAAAGATCTACTGCCTGCTTATAAAAAGACCGGATGTAATAAATATAGAGGTCATTTATGAAAGCAAAGATAAGATTTTCCCTGTTGTTAAAATAAACGATCCGTATCATCTGGTTTACGGATCGAATGTTGGCCGTATTATGTACTTTGCGGATTTCGTCTGGGGACTTCTTCCCGACAGAAAGATCTATTACATTAATACAGCAGAGGATACTCATGCTGACTCAGTGTCATATTATCAATTACATGTTGTTGATATTGACTCAGGCCGGGATAACCGGTATGAATGTGAATTTGAGCAGGTTCCGATCCCCGAACACTATCTGAAAACCTTTAAAAGAAGTTCCGGCAGCAGGAGCACGAATGTGCTGAATGATATGCTGTATGAAAAATTGAAGGAACAAAAGTACCTGCCTTCGATTGCTCTGACAAATACCGATAGAAACCTTCTTATTAATTATTCCTTTTATGACGCCGAGTTGTTTGACAGTGAAAAAGATCCTGAAATATTTGCCGATATTTTCAATGCCGAAAAGAAAAGGTTTACTGAACCTGTCAGTTTGAAAATGGTTACTATCAGAAATGGTTTCGGTTATATTTCAGCCAAAGATGAAGACGGCTTCCCGGTTATCAGAAGATACAGACTCAATAAAGAGCTGATCGGGAAAATCTATTGAAAGTCAGTTATGAAAACCATTTCCATTATAAAAGCACGCACAAATTTATTTAAGCTGCTTGACGAAGTTTCATCATCACATGAACCTATCCTGATGAAAGGCAAACGGTCAAATGCGGTATTGATCTCTGAAGACGATTGGCGGGCAATTGAAGAAACACTGTACCTGCTTTCCTTGCCCGGTATGAGAGAATCTATACGAGAAGGTCTTGATAAGCCTGTTGATGATTGTAATGATAAACTTAATTGGTGAGACTCATTATTAATAGCATATTTATTGTATTTTTAAAGAAATGAAGAGTATTCTTCTACAGCCCGGATATCTTTCCGGTGGTTTTATCCTTCCATGATACTTTGTCCTTTGGCTGGGTGTTGAGTCGAATGGCGCCGGGTTCCGGACAGGCGGAAACACACGTCCCGTCATACCAGCATTCCCCCCTGAAAAAAACGATCGGCGGTTTCAGTTTCTCCGGATTCGGAAGAAAAAGGTCTACCTGACACAGTTCAACACAGATGTTGCACCCCGTGCATTTTTTCGGATCGATTGTCACCGGTTCGAATGTTTTGCTGTCCGGCAGAACGTATGTTTTGATCTTATTCATCTTTGCTGTTCTTTATATAATCGGAGTTTAACTCCTCGTACTTATCTTTCAGATTGCCGTAATAGTCCAGGGGTATTGCATCTGTTTTTACTGTCCCGTTATCGTTCCTGACCATTATAAATTTCTTCCATTCGGGCGGATCTTGTTCCGGATAATCCGTCCGGTTGAAATGAAGCTCTTCAGAGCTCGCTTTCCTTGCCAGGCATGACTGCGTCACCAGCTCCGCATTGGTCAGGATATTCAGAACTTCAAGGTTTCTCGTCAGTTCATGCGGATTCGAAGCATACAACCGTGAAACTTCGTTTCTTTTTAATTCTTCAAGCTTCTTTAGTCCGGTTTTCAGCAGTTCACCGATTTTAATCTCTCCGCAGTGTTCCTGCATGATCTGCGTGATCTTGACATTCAGGTCTCTCCATGAAACAGTTTCGCTGTTCTTTTTTTCGAGCAGGCTGAAGATCTTCTCAGACTTTGTTTTTACGATATTTTTGTCGTAATCCCGGATGATTTCATCCTTTGCAAAATCCGCAGCATGTCTTCCTGCATAATGCCCGGTAGCAGCCGCATGGCCGTGGCAGTTGGAAGCAAAGAGGATATCTCCTGCCGCAAAAAGGCCCTCTATGTTCGTCTGAAGTTTCCAGTCGTTCATCATACCGCCGGGAAGTCCGAACAATTGTCTCTCATCAGGCTGGAATTTTGCCGATCTCCAGCCGTCACCGTAACTCTGAAGCATGTCCTTATCCGGATCGAATCCGGCTTCTGAATAATTCTTCAGGATGGGTATTTCGGTTTTGCCTTCATTCCCGATCATCATTCCCCAGATGATCCGCCTTTCATGTTCGGGCATTGAGGGCAGGTCGGCATAAAACGGCAGCTTATATCCCATTTCAAGAAGTTTTTCAGTGGGGATAGTATCAGGTCCCAAAAATTCATAGACCGGAAAATCAGGTTCACCACCCCCTTTAAAGTATAATCTCTGTCCTTCTGCCGGGTAGTACCTCTGCGATATGTTTTCCAGAATTTTACCGTCCCGGTTGATCCAGGGGATCTCCCTGCCTGCGGCGTCCACCATCGAGCAGGCATACCACGTATTGTGATTGTTTCCTGTACCGTAAGGCGGAAAGCTTCTTGTGCCGGACCATTCAGCACGGACGGATTTTTCCATCATGGTGAATTCTACACCTGCTTCCCATCCCATAGCATGGCCGTCACCCGTACATTGCGGAGGCCGGAATTCCGAGATCCCCGGTTTGTCCGGTGAGAACAGCCACATTCTTGTCGGCCGGGACATGCAGAGTATAACGGATTTTGCCCGGAATACGGTTCGTTTTCCGGTTCGTGTGTTTATGGATAAAACACCGGTCACTTTTCTTCCGTTTTCTCCATCAGAAATCAAAAGTGAAACCGCCATATTCCGGTCAAATATTTTTACACCGGACTTTTTACATTCTTTATATAGCGCTTTCTTAAATGTACTCCCCCAGACACGGATAGTGAATCTGTTCTTATAATCATAAGCAAAAAGCAGCCCGGTTTTTTCGTCGCGGAATTCCGCACCCTTGAACTCGCCATCAGTATCCCTGATCTTACCGCCCATTCTTTCCAGGTCAACGAGCCTGTCCCAGCCTTCCCTGCATTCGATGTAGTGAGATATACCGTTATTGTACCCGCTGTGAGCCCTTATCATGGCATCCGTTAATTCTTCGGGAGAGATCTTCGAACATGGATTTGTCGCTGCCGCCTCCCAGTGATCGCATCCCGAACCGCCGGCGCCGCTTGTTTGGGAAGCGCCTTTTTCAATCATTACAACTTCAGCGCCATTCCTGACCGCGCCAATTGATGCCCAGCATCCGGCGATCCCTCCGCCTAAGACCAAAACGTCGGTTGAAATTTCATCGAGGCCCCTGTAGTCAATATCGTACGGCCATTCGATTGGATTTTTATCATTCGGATCCATTAAAATCCCGGTTTCCTTCCGCGGTTATTTTGCTCACAGTAATAAAAACAGCTGCAGATGAGACATAGGCAATTAAAAGCCCGAGATCAATGTTAAACAAACCATAAAACCTGCCGGGTATTCCCGCTGCAAAAGACACCACACCGATAATTCCACCGACTGCCATAGCTGCAGCGGCTCCTTTGAATGTCGCCTTCTTCCACAGGACTCCGCCAAGCAGGGGGACAAGCAGACTTCCCATATATGGGTAATTGAATATTATGATCGTATACAGTATTCCTTCCATTTTAAAAGCAATGATCATTCCGACAAAAACTCCAATTACGATCACTACTCGCGATATGGTCTTGGAATGTTTCAGATCGTTCAGTTTTATTGACGGATTGAATACCTTGTTATACAGATCTCGTGTAAAACATCCGGATAAGGAGATCAGCAGGCTGTTAGCGCTGGACATTGCAGCGGCAAGCAGTGCGGAAACTAAGAATCCGGCAAGTACGGGTGAAAGCATTGTCTGCACCATGTGAGGAAGTATTATATTATTATCCACTTCTGGGAACAGGACTCTTCCGGCAGCACCGATCAGCCCGGCACAGAAACTGATGATTATTACGATAACGCCGCCCCAGATACATCCCCATTTTGCAGTGTCAGCTGATTTTGCGGATTGATATCTCATGAAGGCATCGTATGACACGGATATTGATAACAGGAACGGAACAATAATAAATACTGCTTTTGAGAGCATTCCCGGCGGTATAAAATCCGTCATGAATATTGAAGATATACTGCCCTGGTTTCCGATCTGAACAAATGAAATTACAGCTACCATGGGGATCCCGATAACTATAATGGCAAGCTGTATCAGGTCGGTAATTACTACTCCCCACATTCCGCCCATTACGCTGTATAGCATGATTACAAAACCGACTATCAGAACACCCTGGGTGTAGCTGAATCCGAATACGGAAAAGATCGATCCTGCTGCCATGATCTGCGCTATAAATATACCGAGAAGACTGGGAATATTTGACAGCCATCCCCATATCCGCACCCATTTTTTATCACCGTATCTTTTGGCAAAAAAATCAAGCGGAACATAACCGCCGTGTGAACGCATTTTCCCTGCAACAAGCAGACCGGCAAGGATCAGTCCACCTCCGCATCCGATACCGTACCACATCCCGGGCCAGATACCGTTTTCTGCTCCCAGTTCGGAACCTCCGAGAATTACACCGGCGCCCAACTGGACCGCAGCTAAGGAAACCATAGTTAGTAACAATCCGAGTTTCCGGCCTGCGATAAGGAAGTCTGAAGCGGCCTTTACCCGCTGGCTTAAAACTGCTCCAATT
>JBHPLC010000079.1:0-8864 GCA_042564455.1 Candidatus Zhuqueibacterota bacterium
GTGCGGAAAATCTGCCGATTTCAAAATCATGTTTTCTGACATCAAAGTTCAGAAATCCTCCAAAATGGTAGAATCCGGCACTCCTTAATATGAGTCCATCCTCCATAGAATTTGAGACAAGAATCAGGTTTGGCGGTTCTTTGTGTCCCAAATATGTTATCAGTTTCAGAAATTTGATCTTTATTTTCTCTTTGTTAATACTTTTTCCAGGATCACTCTCATCTTCCATCAGGTGATCTAAATGGCGAATAATGAAATTATCCCGAAAACCGCTTTCATAATCGGATGAGGAATACTTCTTCTTAATTTCATTAAATAGTGTATCTATCTCAATTTCTCTTAGATCTTCTATATCTTTAGTAACAGGATAAAATATATCCACGATTGATAAACTGTCATTTTTACTTAGAATATCTTCAGCATTTGAGGATAGCACATTTACAAACTCGATTATTAGAGAATCTATATTTGTCACATCAGGCAAATAAATATCATACGGTGTCATCTGCTGAGCAAACTGTGCTCTTTGTACAAACAGGTTCTCTTCGGATTTAAACAACGGTTTTATTTTGTCCATGATCTCTTTATTTAGTCTTTCTAACTCATTTTCAACATCAGGATATTTGTCAATTATTTCGTTTGCAGCATGAACAGCTTCCAGTAAAGTGGCACATCTATCCATATCCTGCTGAAGAAGCTGCTTCCGTTTTAAAATAAAATCAATATAGTATTTATTATCAAGTGAGCTTGCCGTATTCATTTCCATTTTAATAATATGACCCAGATATTTTTTTAGATCATTTACCACATCCGGATTGTAAAATTCCGGGTATAATCTTTCTTCAGGGGATATATAAAGGAAAAATCTCTGTTTAGAGTGAATTCTCTTTTTTTCAGCCCTGTTTTCCGCCAATTTCACTGTTATCGATATAGGATTGTTATTAAAGAATCCGCCGTCAACATAAGTATATCTATTGTTTGACGGTAAATTTATCGGCGTTTCATATTGGTTGAATTCATCTTTATATCGAATCAAACTCACAGGCCTGAAGGCAAAAGGGAATGCTCCGGAAGCTATAGAAGTTTTGCGTACGGTCGACCAGTTAATTTGATCGTTCTGATAATTGCTTATGCAATCCGGGTTTGTAAGAAGAATTTTACCAGATGCTGTCACCTTAAAAAACCTTGAATCCGAATTAAAATAGATCGGTTTAAAAAGATCATCCTGAAAATACAGTTGATACTGCAGGCCTTGCATATTTGATATTGTCATTCCCATCAGCAAAGTATCAGGAGCAAAGCTCACCTGTTGATAATTAAATTTTTGATCTGGTATAAGTTTTCCGGCTATATCCTCAATAATTTTACTGCTGAATATATAAGGATCATCTTCAATATCTTTCCTTATCCTCGGCAACAACTCTCTTATATCTATCATATCGACCCAGGCTTTATATAGGGGGCTTTCATAGACATTCATAAGATCAAAATTATTCCTGTACATCTGATCCGCAACTATCCCTAGGGTCATACTGCCCGCAGAAGCGCCGACCAAAATGTCTATCACATATTTATCATCATGTGAAATATTATACAGTTCAAACTGCTTCATGATCTCTGCCAGAACACCGGCTTCATAAGTACCGAGAGAGACACCACCTCCCATCATTATGGCTACGTAGGTCGTATCGCCGTTCTGATAATTTTCATGTGCAGATAATAACTGGATCCCAAAAAACAAAAAAACAAGCATAAATAAGACTATTACCTGTAGTTTCTTCATGTTGTACCCCCATTAAAATTATAACAGTATAGTATATGTTATTTTTGAAATTCTCTTTAATCTAAATTTTGGACAAACAGAATTAATTTCAGTAAATTACTTTACAGCAGATAGAGAGAGATGGATACTGCCAGAACAACTACAGCGGGCAATTACAAACAAAAAATATCACAAATTGCTCTATAATAATATTTCATTTATACTGATACAATTTATGTAAATATTTTTCACATCATATTAGTAAAATAATGCTTATATGTCAAGAAATTTCTTATTTCTACTGGTTTGTGATCCAGGAGTACCGGATGTGGGCATAAAAAAAGGCGAAGACTTTAGTCTCCGCCTGGTCAGAAAGAAACACAACAATGAAAAGAGTAAATAAATTGAAAATTCTTAGAATTCTTTATTCTCCGAATGGTTTATCTATCGCCGTACCTATCATGCCGCCAAAAAATTTTCCGCCGTTTTCGGTAACAACCATACAGTCTTCGATACGGACACCGAATTCGCCGGGTATATAAATTCCCGGTTCATTACTGAAAGTCATTCCCGGTTCAAGTTTCAGTTTGTTACCTTTTACAAGATAGGGATACTCATGCCCCTCCATACCTATACCATGGCCTACCCTGTGGCTGAAATACTTATAACCTGTCCCGAATCCCGCATCATCAACAACTTTACGGGCTGCAGCATCGATATTTTCACATGCTGCTCCCGGACGTACCGCTTTTATCGCAGCATCCTGGGCTTTGTTCAATATGTCCCAAATCCTTCTCTGCTTATCACTCGGTTTTCCAAAGACAACGGTTCTTGTCACATCCGACCTGAATCCTTCAACACTGGTCCCTCCGTCGACCAATACAATGTCACCTTCACTTAATGTCCTGCGTACAGTGGAACCGTGCGGAAAAGAGGAGTTTACACCGAATTGAGGTCCTCCACTCCCGCTTACACCCATCTGCCTGTGGGCGCTGCTTACTGCGGAACTGAGATCACGGGTGCCCATACCTTCACGAAGTGTCTTGAAGCCTTCACGGTATGCCAGTTTTGTTATCCGGTTGGCAAGGTCCATATATCCCTGTTCTTTTTGGGTTTTTACAGCACGGCATCCTTCGGTTATCACGGCTCCGTCTACAACCTCGATACCGGCTGCATCTCTTGCCATACCCTGCAGTACAAAACTCCGGACAGTCGGACCTACTCCAAGCCTTCCGTAGGTTCCGCCATTATCTTTAATAATCCCTTCTATCAGTTTATAGGGACTTTCATGTTCATGCCAGGTGCGAACCTCTTCATTTTTCGGAAGCCTTTCCTGTGCACGGTCGAGCTCAAAATAAGGACACACCCATACCGGGGGACCTTCCCGGAGCAGTACAACTCCGAATGTCCTTTCGCTTCTGCCCCAGCTTATATTTTTGAAATATGTGAGATTCACGCTTCCGCTCAGGAACAGACCGTCAATCCTGTTCCTGTCCATCAGCATTTTAGCGTTTTCAAGACGGTTTTCATAATCCTGCTCATTAAGCGGTTCTACATCCCCAACCATATTCCGGAGCTGTTGACCAACCTGCCGGTTTTGACCGGCCAATATATTTTGAGCAAAACCGAACGCTGCTACAGACAATCCGCCGATTTTCATAAAATTTCTTCGGGAATATCCCATTTCTTCTCCTTAGGTCATATATTCATTAATTATCTACTTTTCTGATAATGTTGGTGATACTTATCTCCGGATCCAGTGTCTGGCCGTTTCTGCCTTCGCCAACAGGTTGAACATGTATCTTTCTGACTACATCCATACCCTTAATAACCTGCCCGAAAGCTGCAAATCCCTGCCCGTCAGCATTGCGTGCACCCCCAAAATCAAGCGAAGGCTGATCATTAATGCAGATGAAGAAACTGGATGAGGCAGTATCCGGACCGCTTCGCGCCATGGATATTGTACCGTCTTTGTGAAGTATCCCGGTTACACTCGTTCTTTCCAGAACTATTGACGGAAATCCCCTTCCGCCTCTCTGAGTCCTGCTGCCCTGTATCACTTCAATTTTAACATCATCATTCTGCTGATTATCCATCGTAACAGTACGGTGAAATCTCCCGTTCTCATACATAGATGAATCGACATAAGCCAGAAAATTCGCCACTGTCACCGGTGCCTGTATCGGATAGAGTTCGACTTCAATATCACCCATTTCAGTCTGGATGATCACTACCGGATTATTGGGACCACACCCTAATATTGTCAAAAGGATTACAAAAATTGAAATCAAGGTCAGATTTTTCATCAGATGTCTCCAAAGTATAATTTTGAAACTTAAATTATCTAATAAATATCCCTAAAATAAATATATAAAGATTGAGGATAAATGATTATTACACGATAAGGTCTGAGGGATAAAACAATAACACAATCTACTGAATATAATTTCTGATTTGTTCATATACAAGTAAAAGTTTTCGGGATTCAACTAACGTATTATAATAAAATCATTGACATTTCAATATAGATAATATACTTTTGTTACTTCCATAAAATCTACCGGGGAGGTAAATACCATGTCTGAACCGATCAGGTTTGATTCAGATGGTAATATTATCCTGAAGGTAAATTGGAAAAGAATGTTCAAGCTGCTGATCATTATCCTTCTTGCAGTTACCGCATACAACCTTCCTATTGACGGTCTGACAGATGCATCCAGAATAAGTTTTATGATCTTTGTCGGGGCAGCCGGATTATGGGTTACCGAAGCCATTCCACCATTCGCTACCGGAATAATGGTGATAGTGCTGAATGTCTATCTTCTCGGCAGACCGGACAGTCCGATCGAGGCAGCAGGAGACGCCTCAACATACCAGATATTTATCAATCCGATAGCAAGCCCTGTTCTGATCCTGTTTTTCGGTGGTTTTATTCTTGCCTCAGCAGCAACAAAACACGGTCTTGACGTACGTCTGGCAAAAGCATTTATAAAACCGTTCGGTACACATCCATCCATGGTGCTTCTTGGTGTAATCTCTACCACGGCATTGTTCTCAATGTTCATGTCCAACACGGCTACAACCGCAATGATGATAGCGATCCTGCATCCCCTATTCGATCATTTCGAGGGCAGGACTCCTTTTCGAAGGGCTCTGGTATTGTCTGTTCCATTTGCGGCAAATATTGGTGGAATAGGCACTATAATAGGCACACCTCCTAATGCGGTTGCTGCAAGCCTGCTGACAAAACTCGGATATGGTATTTCATTTGTAAAATGGATGATATACGCAGTACCTTTAGTCATTGTCCTTGAACTCATGCTCTGGATCCTGCTGCTGATTATTTTCAACCCGAGAAAGGAAAAGTTTGAAATATTGTTCCCGGAAAGCCTCGAAGTGACATGGGATCTTGTTATCGTTGTAATAACATTCGCAGCGACTGTATTATTATGGCTGACCGAACCATTACATAATATACCATCACCTGTTACAGCGCTTCTGCCTATAATGATTTTTACCGTTTTCGGTATCATCGACAGGAACGACATAAAAAAGCTTGACTGGGATGTAATAATTCTTGTTGCAGGAGGTCTGGCGCTGGGTGTTTCAATGACCAGCACGAGGCTGACTGACGTTTTTGTCGCACAGATAACTCAGCTTCAGCTTTCACCTTACCTGATATTAGGCGTATTCGTGATCATATCGATCACTTTGTCTAATTTCATGAGTAATACTGCAGCATCGAATCTGATCATTCCAATCATTATAACCATAGGGATAGTTTCACCGGTTATCGGTGCTATCGGAGTAGCATTTGCCTGTTCACTTGCTATGAGCCTTCCGGTAAGCACTCCTCCCAACGCTATCGCTTTTGCAACACGGGAGATAACGACAAACGAACTTGCAAAATACGGCACACTCATTTCTATCATCGGGATTGTTTTTGTGATGATACTTTTAAAAATCCTGGAGGCGTTTTTATAATAAAAAAAGGCCGGTCAATGATTGACCGGCACTTCTTCGCTGGTTTACGGGAGGATAAAAATTTTAGTTAATTCCCAAGCAGCTCAATGATCTTTTTTTCCAGCTCTGTCCTGTCAAATCTCCCGTGTTTGATCATCTGCCTGTTACCCTGTCTGTCGTATAAAAATGTTACGGGTATTGCTCCTGACCAGTCAGGATCAAATCCATCAATAAATTTATTATCATCAATATCTTCATTTTTGAAATAATTTAAAAATCCATCAGCATTCTGTTCAGCTAAGAAGGGAATAAGCTTTGTCTCTATCTGTTCCTCAAAATCGAATGAAACGGTAATAACTTCCAGGCCGCTGTCTTTATACCTGTTATACAGATCAACTATATCCGGGAACTCCTCAACACAGGGATCACACCATGTAGCCCACATGTTCACGAGTACCACATTCCCGCTTTTGGATCCGACAGCATTCCTGACTTGATCCGCATCGACATGCTCGATCGGACTTACTTTTTCTTCAGCACAGAAAGATACCATCAGTATCAATAGTGCTGAAAACAGTGTTATTTTGACTGATCTGACAATCATTTTTCTATTTTACACGTTTCAGAGTGCAGCCGATAGATTTTGTTTCGGTTACCGACAGTTCTTTTCCTTCAAGGAATTCACCGACAACATTCATAAAAGTATGCTCCGTTACTTTGGACGCATTTTTATGATTATCATCGATCCTGCCTCTGTATCTCAGTTTATTCTCTTTATCGATCAGAAAAACCTGGGGAGTTGCCTGAGCATTGAACTGATCTGCGATAATATTATTCCAGTCCTTCAATACTGGAAAGCTGTAGTTCTTCTTTTTCGCATAAGCTTTAATTGCTCCCGTAGGTTCTGTTTTGTTAGAATTAACGGCGGCAAAAGTTATTCCATGCTCTTTAAGTTTTGCGGCAAGCTCATTATATCTGACATCACAAGCCTGGCTGTAAGGGCAGTTGATCGACTGCCAGACAAGAACAACTCCGTTCTCGCTGTCTTTCAGCATCTTGTCCAGTGAGTATTCCATATCGTCAACACTTTTAAGAGTGAAACTCTCAACACTTTCACCTATGTTGTAGGATCCATCTCCTGCGAATCCCAAAAACGCTAAAAAAACCAGAAAAACTAAATTACGTGACTTAAACATTTGATTCCTCCTCGGAAATATGGGGTGTGATTATATTTGTTTTTGCAATGTATTACATATATAAATGCATATTATTCAAAAAAGTATCCCGTTTTCTGTAAAATTTTGCATTTTTTGTGAAATTTAACCTAACTGGAGGCGAAATTTGTGGGATTATTGGAAATGTTACACAAATATTACTGATATTTGGGGAGTGGAATTCTATTTTATATCTTTAATGTCTCTTCGGATATCGCGCATAGATTTTTTTATCTCACGGTCATACTCCGAGATGATATCATTACTGCTTAATATCCCGGTTACCTTTTTGGGATTCTCAAGATCTACGACTATAAGATCACGTACATTGTGTTCGTGCTGTTTCTGCAATGCTGTGAATAAAGAGTCGTGCATTGTTATCGTGACAGCTTCCTGCAGAAAATCCTGAGCGATAACAAGAGTTGCAAGCTGCTTTTCATTATATGCCATCCGGACTTCTCTGATATCCACCATGCCGATGAGATCATCTTCCGGATCTATTACAGGATAACACTGCGCATCGGTAGTTGCCAGCAGGTCCAGAAGGTTCATCAGGTTTGTATCCGGTCTTACAAGAGGTATCTGTGAAACTTTTGTATGAATCACAGCATCTCTGACCTGGAGCTGCCTCAGTATTTCTTCCATGAAATTTCCGAGGTGAGCGGGTGAATCGAGGCGCGTAGGGATCTGACTTTCATATAATGTTGTTTTCCTGTTAACAAAAAATGCTATCACATTAACCCACATCGCCGGGACAAGCAAAAAGTAATTCTCGGTCATTTCACTGACCATGATTATCATCGAGATCGGAGTTTTTGCCGCAGCGGCAAAAAAACCTGCCATTCCGACAATTACACAGGCTCCCGGCGGCACATGGAACTGCCCGAAATAATTCATAAATATCAGCCCCACCGCTCCTCCAAGCGCTCCGCCGATAACAACGGACGGGCCGAATACACCTCCGGAGCCGCCTGATCCGACAGAAAAAGAGGTTGTGAACATTTTTGCAACTGCCACAAGCAAAAGGACCTGAATTGTCAGAGTGCTGTCCGGCATGTCGAGACCCTGCTGAATTATCCCATACCCTGTACCTATCGCTCCTGTACGTATCGCTTCGGGCAGAAAATATCCGATTATTCCGACTAAAAAACCTCCGTACATCGGTTTAAGATGCGGAGGTCCCGGTATTTTCTGAAAAAGACCCCTGATATAATAGAATATTTTTGTGAAATACTTGGCTGCGAATGCCACTACAATCGCCAATACAGTATAAGGTATCAGCTGCGCCGGATTATCAAAACGGAAATCCGGAGTTTCAAACAAAGGATTCCAGCCGAATTGAGTATTAAATACGCCATAAGCAATGGTTGAGGCTATCGTTGTAGGAACAAGCACTTCATATTCGAATTCTGTTTCACGGTATAAAACCTCGCTCGCGAATAGAGCCCCGGCAAGAGGTGCGTGAAAAATAGCTCCGATACCTGCCCCCATTCCGGCAACCATCAGTATCCGCCTGTCCTGGGGTGAAAGACCGAGCCACTGCCCCAGCATCGATCCGAATCCTGATCCGATCTGCGCTATCGGCCCCTCCCTTCCGGCAGATCCGCCGGTACCTATAGTCAGAGCTGAAGCAATAATTTTAATTAAGGGGACCCTGCTCCGGACAATCCCCTGTTTTTTATGGAAAGTTTCGATGGCAGCGTCCGTGCCGTGGCCTTCTGCTTCAGGAGCAAGCCAGAATACTATCAATCCGCTTAACAATCCCCCTAAAGCAGGAATAACAAAAAACAGATTCGGTTTGAAAGGAGTATCCGTTTCACCAAGAAGAGGAGGTTCTCCAATAGGCCCCATAGGCCTGTATCCCATCAGATTATCAAGGAAAAAATACTGGCTCATGTTGAGAAGCCAGTAGAACAGAATGGCTC
>JBHPLC010000008.1:0-62279 GCA_042564455.1 Candidatus Zhuqueibacterota bacterium
CAGATATTAATACAAAACTATGATAAATGTACGGAGACAGGAATGTGGTTTAAAAGAATGCCCCTGGAAGAGTGGTTTGATAAATACCAGTATGAAGTAAAATTCGATATCGGAGAAAGTGCAGTAAAATTCCACAATTTCAAAGATCTTGACCTTGATCTGGATAAAGTAGAATTAAGATATGGATATCATCTCGGCAGGCCGGATCTGCGTGAAAAAATATCCGAGCAGTATAATGGACTGAACAGTAATAATATATTAGTCACTTCAGCCGGAAGTGAATCCATTTTCTCGATAAATTCCTTATTGGTAAAACCGGGTGACCATGTAATAATCGAACACCCCACCTATCCTTCATTATATGAAGTTCCCCGGTCATTAGGTTGTGAAGTCAGTTTGTTAAGCCTTAAGTTCGAAAATGATTTTCAACCCGATATCGATGAACTAAAATCCCTGATCAAACCAAATACAAAATTAATAAATTTCACACATCCGAATAATCCTACAGGTTCAATGATCTCAAAAGACAGCCTGGAACAGATAATTGAAATTGCTGAATCAAATGATATATATTTTCTTTTTGATGAAACTTACCGGGACCTTTCCTATGGTGAAAAACTGCCTGCAGCGGCTGAATTGAGCCCTAAAGCGATCAGCATCTCAAGTATGTCAAAATGTTACGGACTGCCCGGTATCAGGATAGGATGGCTTGCCTCAAAATCTAAAGAAATTGTTGACGGTGTGTTAGCTGTCCGGGAGCAGATCACAATTACAAACAGTGCCATGGGTGAAGAGATCGCACTGCGAACATTGGAACAGAAGGATCACCACATAAAAAATGCGATAGATCATGTGAATAAAAATTTCAATATCGTATGCAATTGGATCAAAGAACGGAATGAGCTCGAATGGATAAAACCTGAAGCCGGTGTGGTTTCTCTGCCGCACCTAAAAACAGGGATTCTTGATGATCCGGAAATTCTGTATAGAACTCTCGTAGAAAAATACAAAACATTTGTCATTCCGGGAAGATGCTTTGAACTCGATAACAGTTATTTCCGGTTAGGATATGGCGGAACAACAGAAGAATTGAAGGCAGGATTGGAAAATTTCAGGAATGCATTGGATGAAGTAAAAAACTCATAAAAGATCACTTTTACCACAAAATCCCCCGCAAAGGTAAAGAATGACCGAAAATTCCGGAAAATTGAACCGCCGCAAATTCTGCACGAATCTGCCGTGCGGAGCATTATTAGCATTATCAATACCATATACAGCCCTCTTTAGCTGTAATAGCCCGTCAAATGAACTAAATATCGGAGAAATAGATATGCAGAACCAAATAACATCAGTAGAAGCCAAAGTAGTAAGTCAGAATGGTACATGTGGAATGGGGCATAAAGTGGGAGACATAGTGAAATTTACTGAAAACGGTGTAGAAGGAAAGATCTGTATTCATGCGCTCTACAGCATAATGCCCAAAATATTTGCCTTCATGTATGATGCAAAATTCCCCTGGCTGCAGGATCCGGATGTATCTACTCACGCTTGTCCGGATGCGTTTAATCCTGTAGTATACGAAGTAAAACGTATACGACAGGCAGAATAACTAAGTTATCATTTTAATAGAATATCACAAAGTACACATGGATTCTGCAAAAAATAATATCAGAAGTATTTTAAACTCTCAGAAAACAAAATGGGAAGCTGTATTCTCTGAATGGAAAGATATTTTTGGAAAAGATCCGAGTATTCCGGGTATTGAAGCTGCTGAATATTATAGCAAACACGGATTTAGTAAAATTCTTGAACTCGGCTGCGGTTCAGGAAGAGACACAATATATTTTGCCCGGAAAGGTTTCAGAGTAGATGCATGTGATTATAGTGGTAAGGCACTGAAATTGCTCGAAAAAGAACTCGACAAACAAAATCTATCTTCGTTAGTAAAACTTCACAAATTAGATTTTAACAAACCTCTTCCCTTTGACAGTAACTGCTTTGATGCATGTTTTTCTCATATGCTGTACTGCATGGCATTCGATGACGATGATCTTAAAATTCTCTCAAAAAACATTCATAAAGTCTTAAAACCGGAAGGAATTAATATTTATACTGTAAGAAACAATAATGATCCTCATTTTGGCAAAGGAAAACATATAAAAGATGATATTTACGAATATGAAGGATTCATAGTACATTTTTTTGCTAAAGATAAGACCGGACTTCTTTCAGAAGGTTTTGAAAATCTGGATATAAGCCAATTTGAAGAAGGAAAATTACCACGAAAACTGTACCTGGTGATTCAAAAAAAGGTGGTGACTTAGAATTACTCTTTCAATTCTCATCCAAAATATATTGATTTAGAATTCAATATTTTATACATTTAATTGACATTTCTTAGTTCTTTATACGATGTTCTTTCAATTCCGACCAATTCATCTTGTTTAATTGTGAAGATATAAAATGCCCGAATTCATTAACAGAAGAACATTTTTATATTCCTCAATAAGTGCATCTATCCTTATTCCCAAATGCGGGATATTTATTGGGAGTGATAATATGAAAAATACATGTTACCTGAATGATGAAATATTTTTAAAACATGATACGGGAGCCGGACATCCTGAAAATCCGGAAAGGCTGAGCTATATTGACAAGAAATTAAAAGACGCCCAATTTTTTGATGACCTGGAATTGATCTCTCCTGCTGAAGCGGACTTAAAACATATTGAATTAGTTCATCCGGTGTCGTATATAGAAATCGTCAAAAACGAATGTGAAGCAGGTTACAGCCAGCTGTCAACCGGGGATACTGTTATCTGCAGGGATAGTTATAATATAGCCAGAAATGCTGTCGGAGGTGTTTTAAATGCCGTAGATATGGTCATGACCGGAAAAGTAAAAAACGCCTTTTGCGCTGTAAGACCACCCGGTCATCATGCTTCTCAGGAAAGAGGTATGGGATTCTGTGTTTTTAATAACATCGCTGTTGCAGCAAGATACGCCCAGAACAATTATGGTATAGAACGTGTAATGATCGTGGATTGGGATGTTCATCATGGTAACGGAACTCAGGACATCTTTTACTCGGACGGCAGCGTTTTCTTTATGAGTACTCACCAATCCCCCCTCTATCCCGGCACAGGAAAAATCGATGAAACAGGTGAAGGTGACGGTAAAGGTCTCACTATGAACCGGCCGTTCCCTCCCGGAGCCGGGAACGACGAAATAATCGGAGCCTTCAAAAATGATCTCCTGCCTGCAGCCGAAAAATTCAAGCCGGATCTGTTACTCATTTCAGCCGGATTCGATTCAAGAATTCATGACCCTTTGGGCAGTTTCAATATTACCGACGACGGTTTCAGGGAATTAACAAAGATTCTCCTTGAAATTGCAGAAACAAATTGCGGAGGAAAAGTTGTTTCAGTTTTAGAAGGAGGATACAACCTTGACGGACTGGCATCTGCAGTTCATGCACATATCCATGAACTAACCAAAGCAAATTAGAAACCGGGCAGGAAATTATCTATTAATTTTGTGATTTAATATTTCTTTATATAAAACAGCTTTTTAAAATTCTATTGATTCTATTAGCTTAATTCTCTACATTATTACAAGCAGTTTATCTTCAGCTAAAATCTCATCAACAAACAATTTTAGGATTATTAATTTCGATTAAATGATAAATTAATACATATCTCGAAGGGATTCGTAATGGGAGTAAAAGAAAAGATCATCGAAGATATCGCCGTTTTAACAATAAGCGGCAAAATGATGGGTGGAAAAGAGACAAACGAAATCCACGAAAAGGTAAAGAGCCTGATAGCAGATGAAATCAAGAAGGTAGTGATCGATCTGTCAAAAGTCAGATGGATGAACAGCCAGGGTATTGGGATTCTTATGGCATGTCATTCTTCTTTGACGAATAATGACGGAAAAATGAAGATAGCCGGTGCAACAGAAAAAGTGAAAAGTATTCTAATGATAACACAGGTCCTTAAAATATTTGACAATTATGAGACCGCTGACAGAGCAGTTTCGGTATTTTTAGAATAATCATTCTATATCAGAGTTCAATTATCTCCTGAAAATATAAATTAGTTCGAATAATTTGGTTTCTCTGGCAGAAACTCATTCCGGAAGCTAATGCAGTCGTCGTTCTGCAAATAGCTATGCAGGAACTATTTAATATTTATTTAATTAATCATATAATCATCCATCCTACACCCAATTTAGAGTAATAATATGAACAATAAAAAAATCTATGTAGCAATCATTTTTATTTTAGCTTTAACAGTATTATTGAGCTGTACCGAATCCGGATCGGATTTCAAGTTCGAAGAAGCAACCATATCCGACATCCACAATGCGTACAAAGACGGCAGCCTGACATGCGTGCAGTTAGTTCAATATTATCTCAATAATATTGAAAAATATGATAAATCAACCGGTCTTAATTCAATTGTGGTAGTAAATCCGCTCGCTCTGGAAGAAGCCGAAAGATTGGATACGGAATTTCGTATCGTAAAAAAACTAAGGCCTCTTCACGGTATCCCTTTTATCATAAAAGATAACTTCGACACAAAAGACCTGCAGACAGCAGGCGGATCTTTAGCGCTTAAGGGCTCTATCCCTCCTGATGATGCTTTTCAGGTCAGAAAAATCCGTGATGCAGGAGCGCTTATCCTCGCCAAATCAAACATGGCTGAGTGGGCTTTTAGCCCTTACGTATCCGAAAGTTCCATATTAGGTGTAACACGCAATCCTTACGACCTTGAAAGAGTACCTGCCGGATCTAGTGGTGGGACTGCAGCAGCCGTTGCAGCAAATTTCGGAACAATAGGTCTGGGATCAGATACCGGAAACTCAATAAGGGGCCCATCATCTCACAATGCACTTGTAGGAATAAGATCAACAATAGGACTTACAAGCAGAGACGGAATTATTCCCTTGTATTTAAGAAATGATATCGGAGGACCCATGGGAAGAACTGTTGAAGACGTCGTGAGGGTTTTTGAGATAATTGCCGGTTATGATCCGGCTGATCCTATCACAGAAGAATGCCTTGATTTAATTCAGAATTATTACGTTCCTTTTCTCGATGAAGACGGCCTGCAGGGCGCAAGGATAGGTGTTTTCCGTACCCTTTTTGATGTGGAGAGCGCTGACAAAGAGATACTGGTTTTGATGGAAAAAGCGATTGAAGACTTAAAAAATCTTGGCGCAGAGATCATTGATCCTTTTGAGATCCCCAACTACAGGCAGCTTCAAAGAGGATTATGGCAGAACACTTTTAAATACGACCTGGAAAACTATCTGGCTTCACTCGGTGAAGATGCCCCGTTTAAAACTCTGCAGGAAATTGTCGATTCCGGTAAATATTCAGAATATATAAAAGGCAGATTGGAGCAGGGATTAAGAACAGAATTTGATGAACCGCCAAAAGTCGCTGTAAAAGATGATCCAAGAAGACTTGCATTACTCGAAGCAGTTGTGGGGATTATGGATGAACTAAATATTGATGCCTTCATCTACCCGTCATGGAATAATCCTCCGCGTAAAGTCGGCGATATGGAAAGCCCGCATGGCAACAACAGCCCGTATATTCCCCCTCATACAGGGCAGCCTGCTATTACCGTTCCGATGGGATTTACGACTACCGGCTTACCGGCAGGCCTGCAGATGGTCGCAAGACCTTATGATGAACCAATATTATTTAAATTTGCTTATGCCTATGAACAGGCAACAAAACACAGAAAACCGCCGGTTAACTTCCCGGTTATTAAATAGAGAAGATCATTCCGATATAATCGGACTGATATTATCAGATATATTTATTTTTATTAAATGCCCCTCAATATTTAGATTTATTTAATTAATAACTCGCCTTTTCAGGTTATACTTCTCTTCTAAAGAAATATTTTCCTCGTAATCGTAGAATGTCAGAAATGATATCTCCGACAGACTGTTTTTATACATAACATAAGTTTCAGCATAAAGCAGCTCTAATTCATAATACCTGTTTACGATCTGCATCAGGTCGTATATGTTTATTTCACCGTTTCTGTATCTTTCAATACCGTTTTGCGTATTGGTTCTTGCCGACTCAAGGGCTGCCTGCAAAGTAAACGCCAGTTCCTGGTTGACCTGGTAAGTATTTATCTCCTTTGCCGTTTCACTTCTCAGTCTGTCGTTGGTTTCTTCTGAGACTAAATTATAATTTTCCAGGCGCACTCTTTGCTTATCGACACTTATCTTACGCGTCCCCCAATCCCAGAGATACAAATTAGCAGTTATCCTTGCAGTGGCTGATCTATTCTGGTCTTTGAAAACTCTGTCAAATTCACTTTCCGAATTACTTAAATTATATAATAATTGCAGGCCAATTTGCAGTGGCTTATTGTGCCTCTCAGAAATATTGAGACTTACTTCAAATATCTTACTTTGAATTAATTTACTTCGGATCTCCGGATTCAGATTTACTGTTTTTTCCAGGGCATCTTCAATATCTATCGGTACACGCACCAGTTCTATCTCCGGCTCAATATTTAAGTTATCAATATCTCTTAAACGTAAGGAATAAATTAAATACTCCTCGATATTTTCAACTTCTATTTTATTAAAACTCATGTTTCCCATCAAATTGTTTTTTTCTAATTGTATATACTCTGTGTCCTGGTTTCTGAGCGGATCCTGCTGAGCCAGTGTTTCGGAGATACCTTCAATATCATTAAGAATTGAAAGTTTCGAATCAAACAGGTCATTCTTTAGGGATGTTTCCAGCAGGCTGTAATAATAATATTTTGCGTCTGTGATCCTGCCGATCCAGTCTGTTAGAAAATTAAGATCATCATATTCAATATTCAACTTCTTTGATCGTATATTCAGTTTTCTTAAATTTTTCTTGAACAATGGCTGAGTATAACTGACATTAGAGTAAATATAATAATTCTTATTATTCAGATGACTTAGTTTCCCGCCCATTTTCATTGTTCTGATATAATTTCTTATTTCTATCTGTGAATCTAATAGATTGACCGGTTGTATTATTCTTAATCCGGTATATGAATCAAGTTCATAGCTCTTTAATACATCATTGCTGTTGTAATAATTGTAATAGCTCTTATGATAATTCAGTTCAGGATCAAATAGATCCATCGTTGCTACTGTTCCCCTTTTATAAGCTGTCAGGTCTTTGTAATCCAGATCCATCATCTTCTTGTCAAGGTCAAGATGCAGCTTTGCATAACTCTGGTCTAAAGTTAAACGTATCACCGTATCCAGTGTCAGATCGAGTGTCCTCTGTGCTGATACCTGTGTAAAAAACAGAAGAACAGAAGTAAATATTAATGTTATAAATACATTTTTTTTGAGAGATTTCACAACAGCCTCCTTGTATTTTTCTCGGGCTTAATTATTTTTAAATATTTTTTTGTTTATCAATATATAATAGACAGGACTATTTGTCAAGAATTTATTTTAATATTCGTTGTTTTTTCAAAATTTGCAACTATAATGGTAGGTTTTGTGCTTCCTGCATAAAAAAAAGACTCAAGTGATCAACTTGAGTCCTTTCAGTAGCGGAGCAGGGATTCGAACCCCGGACACCTGGATTATGATTCCAGTGCTCTAACCAACTGAGCTACTCCGCCGAATAAAGAGCATAAATGTAATTTAATTATTTGAAAAAATCAAGAATATTTAATTGATTTTCAGGAAAGATATATTTCCCCGGCTAAAACAGTAACTGCAGTGCCGATGATCTGAAGGTTTTTGTAACCATCTTTTGTTTTTTTAAACTCTACTCTTACTCTGCCCGCTTTCTCAAGACAATCCCCCTGCTCTCCTATATAGCTGTAGTTACCCGAAGAACCTTTGACGATATTTTGCTCGGCAAGATAAATCCCAAGCGGCCCCTGAGACGAACCGGTCACAGGATCTTCGTTCACACCGAGAAGCGGAACAAAACACCTCGTATGGACGGCGGACTCGCTGTCAACAGTATCTGTTGTGAATACCGTTAATGCAGAGACTTTCAATTTCCTGCATATATTTTCTATTTCAAAATAATTCGGTTTTATAGCAAAAAGCTGCTCTTTTGTTTTTATCGGTAGTATTAACTGAAAAGAGTCTTTGGCAAGATCATATTTAAAATCAAAGTTGTCGGATTTTGTTTTTAATGCCATTGCAAGTTTTTCTGAATCAAACAGAACATTCTCAAATACCGGAACAGGTAATCCAAAATAAACTAAAGTTAATGCGTCCACTTCTTTTTTTACACTTATTGGTAATATGCCGCTCTTTGTTTCAATTTTAAAATTGAATTTTCCGGGTCTTGACATACCATATTTTTCTTCTTCCGCTAATCCATGAAAAGCAGCAATGGTAGCATGACCGCATAAATTCACTTCTGAAGTAGGAGTGAACCATCTGATCCTCATATCTGCAGACGGAGTCTTAGGAGGCAGAACAAATGCTGTCTCCGAGAGGTTCATTTCCCTGGCGATCAGCCTCATCTGCTTGACAGTCAATCCACTGGCAGTAGTCACTACACCTGCAGGATTACCTGAAAATGGTTCGGCAGTAAATGAGTCAATTTGTTTGATTCTGATTTTTTTCATGAGAAAGAATTTTATTCAAATGAAAATTGTATCAATTTTTTGAACCATTTGCAAGATTTTTTTGCATTAAAATGATTCCACGATAGTTTTTTCTAAGTAAAACCACTAAATAAAGTATCGATCATTCAAAAATTATTCATCTATAGTTGAACTCATATTTGTTTTTCATTGACTTTTTCTTAAAAAAGTCGTAAAATTGGTGTTTTTGAAGAGTGTTCTTATCACAATTAGGATTTTACATTAATCAATAAGGATAGGTTTTTATGACAGAGAATATTCCACAAAAGGAATTTAGCGGTATAATGAATAAAATGCGTGAGAAAATGCATTATATTCTTTATATATTGGTTGTATGTTTTGTCGGTTTAATAGTGGTTGAATGGGGTATGGATATTACCGGTATCCGCTCCCCTTCCGATCAGGGAATTGTTGGTAAAGTTAATGGTACTGAGATCTCCCAGCAGGATTTCTTTCAAATGCAGCAGCAGCAGTGGGCTGCTATAAGAGATCAGACCGGTTCAGCTCCGGATGAATCATATATGCGGTTGATCCGGGATCAGATCTTTAATTCGATGGTTAATGAGATCTTGATCAGAGAAGCAGTAAGTAAACTGGATCTGCAGGCATCAGATAAAGAGATCTTCCAGGAAGTCAGATACAGGCCAATTCCTGATATTCTGAACAGCCCTGATTTTCGTAAAGAGGATGGAACATTTGATGAAGCAAAATATGAATCGTTACTAAGTCAAATGATACAGACAAATGATCCCTCCCTTTTATATTTGGAAGAAAATGCCAGGTATCAGATCCCGAGAACCAAGCTGATCCAGCTTGTATCTAATTCTGTTTTTGTAACTGAAGAAGAAGTAAAAAGAGCATATGTGGAAAATGAGCTTAAAGCATCTGCTGACTATATATTAGCAGAACCATCCCGTTTTAGCGACGTACAGATCGACATCACAGAAGATGAGATATCCGATTACTATAAAGAAAACAAAGATATGTTCTTTGAGAATGAAACAAGACAGTTAAAATATGTCTTATTTGATACAAACCCAACTGCTGCAGATAGTCAGTCAGTCCTGACAAGAATTCAGGATGCACTTCAGCGTGCAAAAGATGGCGAGGATTTTTCCGGGCTTGCTCAGGAGTATACAGATTCTGACGGGGACCTGGGTACATTTGCAAAAGGTGCCATGACAGCAGATTTTGAGAATGCTGTATTTGCTCCGGGTGTAAAACAAAACGATATTATTGGACCAATTGAGACTTCATTCGGTAATCACATTGTTAAGATAGAAAGAGTCGTTAAAACCCGAAACGGTGAAATTGATTCAATCCAGGCAAGACAGATACTGCTTTCTTTTGAAGCAAGCGCAAATACTATTGAAACCTCAGAGAATAAAGCAAAATACTTTGCCAGAATTGCTGAAGACCAGGGTTATGAAAGTACTGCCCAACAGGAAGGCTTGACTGTTTTGGGAACAATGCCGTTTATCAGATATGGTTTCATTCCCGGTTTCGGTTCCAATGCAGATATTGACTATTTCGCTTTCACCAGTGAATTCAGTGGAAATAATTCCCCGATCAGTCCGGTTATTGAAACACCGCTCGGATTTGCTGTCTTTCAATTGTCCGCAGTAAATGAGGAACATACAAAACCGGTTACAGATCCTACCGTAAGAAGTACAATTGAAATGGCTTTGATAGAGCAAAAACAGATGGAATTAGCTGAAAGCATGATGTCAAGGATCAGCGAAGAAATAAAAGGCGGTGTATCTTTCGAAGACGCTGCAGAAAAAGACAACCTTGAGATTAAAACAGTAGAATCTTTTGGTGTAAATGATTATCTGACAGATGTCGGTTATGATGTCAATTTTACATCAGCCGCATTCAGCCTTGACGCAAGCAATATCTCCGATCCTGTAAAGGGAGACAAAGGTGTTTACCTCATAAAATTAACTCAAAAAGATCAGTTTGATGTGGAAAAATATACTGAAAAAAGAAGTGAAACCGCAATGATGATAATACAGCAGAAGAAAAATGTAGCATGGTCAATGTGGATTCAGAATCTGAGAGATAACGCCGATATTGAAGATTTCAGGGATCAGATGTATTAATTTGACATATCTATTCAATTTTAAATTCGGCGTTCGAAGGTATCTCTGAAAACTCCTCGGGCGCCGAATTTTTCTTTAAATCTGCATAAACCCCAATTCGGCTCCATCCTTAAAGTAAATGTACCAAAATCCAGAAATTTGACATTCCTTTCCGTCAATTCCTGAATTAAACTCCAGATGATCAGATCAACAGGCCGGTATTTTTGAAAACTATGATCATGTGCTATATAGAAGGCAAGAACAACACGTCTGTTACAAGTAAAGGTAATGACGCCGCCTATCATCTTATCTTCAAGGTAAGCTGCAAACAATTCTATTTTATCCGGAAAGATCGAAACTAATTGTTTGAGTTCCTTCAATGTATGTGTTGGTCTGACATCGTGACGCATCTCGAGGTTATTCTTCAATATTTTATAAAAGTCAGCCGTATTTTTAGACTTTTTTATTATTACACCGGATTTTTCCGCTTTTCTAATTGCCCTTTTTACATTCTCCGGAAAAGTATTAAAAATCTCTTCTTCTGAGTGTTCCAGCGATAATACTGAAGATAATTCTCTGACTTTGTAATTAAATCCTGAAGTATGTAAGGCAAAATCAACGTATGAATTGTAATGACCATAATAATAAATTGGTGTCTGTGTCAGAATAATTCGGTCGCACCCTATCTTTTTTGCATGTTTATCGACTGTTTTCACTACTTCAACCATTTTTTTCAGATCGTTTGTCTCTGAAAAAACCAATCCGCCATATGATGCACCGGGATGCGAAAATAATATCTTTTCTCCGGACACTTCCCGTATGACCGCAGGCATTAAGGCATATATCTTTCCTTTATTCCTGAATATCAGAGAAGCATCGGTGAATTTTCCCTTCTCATGGTAATTTAAGAATTTTCTCGTATTGAAGATCGTACCGTTATCAGAATGCTCCACAAAATTATCCCATTCTTCCGACAACTTTTCTTTAAATATTTCCAGCTCAATTGACATGTTTTTCCCGGTTCTTTAAAATAGATTCAAGAATTCCTGATATTCTTTCAGCTTGTTTCTTCCTTGAAAACTTATCTAATTCAGGATCATAGATCCTGATATCTTTTTCATTACTTCTACCTTTTTCCCCCCATTTCTTAAACTCCGCTATAATAAAATCTGCACATTCTTCAGAATTGGTTTTGCTGTAATACACAGACTTCTTTGCATATTTATTAATTATCTTTTCCGCCTCCCCTTTCGGCAGATGAACAAGCATTGGTAATCCCGAAGCTAAATATTCATACATCTTTCCGGGTACTATTCCAGTTGTATCATATTTTGTTATTGGAAAAAGAAGAATACTGCTCCTTAGAATATCCTTAACCGCACTTTTATGAGGTAAATATCCTTTGATCACAAGATTATCCGACAGTCCTTCCTTCTCAAAAGCCTTAATAGTTACAGGGTACAGTATCTCACCTATAATTTTGATTTTCATATTGTGTTTCAGATCAGGATCCTTCTGCAATGCACTTTTCAAAACCGGAATAAACACAGAAGGATCAGACCACTGTGTAACGGCCCCCATAAACGAAACTGTAAATTTATCCTCCGAATCTTCAGTTTTTTCGAAGTCCTCCTCATCAAAACCATTATAAATAATACTGAATTTATTTCTGTTCTTAATATCTAATTGTTTCAGATGATCTATGATCTTTTCTGAAATACCGAAAACACCGTCTGATTTCTTAATTACCATCTTTTCCAGGATACGATTAATATAAAGATAAATGAACTTTCTCTTCTTAAGAAAATCATTGTTTGTCCATCCATCTCTGAAATCCGCTGCCCAGGGAATTTTTAATGACTTTGAAATATAATACGCCGCAATATGTGTTGAAAATGGAGGTGCAGTTGATAAAATGATGTCAAACTTATTAATTCTATTCAGTTTTTTTACTCTGCTCAATACGAATGGAGTCCAGAACTTTTTTGAATCCGGTATAAATAAATATCTTTCGACAAACCTGAACAGACTGGAAAGTCTCCCCTTATTGGAAGATACATTTCCTGTATTTGTTTTACTTCTGCCGGCTGACAGCTTATACAATATCCTTGATGGATCCAGAGAACCTGTTCTGATAATATTAATATCTTGCAGGTCATCTAAGAGAGAATTGTCCTTCTTATAATATATAATGTCTTTGACCGTTAATACCGTAACATCCCAACCGGTACGGGACAGGTATTTCGCCAATTTTGATGCCCTCTGAACACCTCCCATACCAATTGGCGGAAAATAATAAGATATTAACAGTAGTTTTTTTCTCTCATTCAAATTCGCAAACCTCCGGCATCTGCTACAATATACTAATTTCTGAAAAAACAACAATAAATTTTTTGGGATATATCGGATGGATTGATAGCGGAAAATACATTCATGAAAGCAAATATATGCTTAATTGACCGGTAGTTCCTTCAGTAGTGTTTTTAGAGAGAATTGATTTTCTAATAATTTTGCCATCATAGCGGCATTTTTAACGGCATGCCCGGCATGACAGTTATTAAAGAATAGGTAGGTTTTTGAAGATTTCATGCCGATTTCCCTGATCCTTTGCAGCCAGTCCGACAGTTCCTTTTCCGAATATAAATAGTCATACCTGTCTCCTTTTGAAGAATCCCACCAGGTAATGGAATTTTTCCCATGAAATCTGACATAACCGAGATCACCGGTTACTACAGACTGGGGTGAGATCAAACCATCCAGTTCAGGTTCATCAACACAGCAGTAATTAATATTCTGACGATCCAGAAAATCATAAACAGCATCATTTATCCATGATTTATTACGAAATTCCACAATTACAGGTATATCTCTGCAATCACTTTTCATTTCGATCAGATATTTTCTATTGAAAGAAGTGTTCTTGAAAGAGTATGGAAATTGTGCCAGAAATCCTTTTAATTTCTCACTTTTTAACATCGGTGAAACTGATTCAATTAATGATTCAATGGCTTCCTGAGATTTTTTTCTGTCGTGTGTGGATTCTTTATTAAGTTTTATTACAAACTCAAATTGATCTGAAGTTTGATCATTTAAGGTCTCAAAAACTCTCTTTGGCGGTATTCTGTAATAAGTGGAATTGATCTCAACGGTATCAAAGTACTCTGTATATACTGAAAACATCTTTTCAGGTTTTATATTATCCTGATACAATACTCCTTTCCAGTCCTTAAAGCTAAAACCTGATGTGCCTAACTTAATGTAATCCAAAATTCCCCCAAATAAAAAAACCGAGATACAATCATTCATCTCGGTTTTTTTGATAATTTGTCTACTAAAATGAAGCTAACAGCTTCTGTGCCTCCAAAGACTGCCTGGTATTAGGAAATTTTTCAATGATTTCTTCACACTGCCTGATAGCATTATCCTTCTGATCCAGAAGAGCATAATTCCTTGCAGCTCCAAGAAGACTTTCTGCAACTGAATATTCTTTAGGAAAATCTTTCGCAGCTTTAAGATAATATTCCAATGCTTCTTTATACATTTGCTTCTGCTCAAATGTAGCAGCCAATCCTGACAGCGCGGTGCTATGAAGAAAATTATCTTCAGCATAATCATCCAGATATCTGTTAAACCACTGTTCCGCCAATGTATAATTACCTAAATTATAATAAGTTACTCCAAGATAATATGCAGCATTCCCGCCTGCTTTAGTATTGGAAAACTCATTAACTATTCTCTCAAGTTCTATAGCGGTCTGATCATTAAACAGCTGTCTTTCGATAAATTGAAATTCCACAGCATATAATCTGCTCGATGCTTCATTCTCAGCATCCTGACTTCGCTGGACGAAAAAATAGCTGATTAATATTATAAACAGAGCTGAAGCGGCTATAAAAACCAGTTTTTTCCATTCATTCTCGAGATAATCATTTACCTTCGAAATTGTAGTAAGCAGCTTATCTTCTTTTATCTGTTTTTTCGTTAATCGTTTGCGGGGCTTAAGCATTTCATTTTCCCAAATTATTGTTCAAATCACAAGTATTTTTTTCAAACCTTAAATTTAAGTGATTTATTGTTTAAAACAAAGTAATTTTTCAATATTATCTATTTTCCTGCAATTTTTTGCAGATCAATCATCTCCATCAGTGTCAGTGCGGCTTCCCAACCCTTATTACCTGTCTTTGCACCGGCTCTGTCAAATGCCTGTTCGACCGTATCAGTTGTTAATACTCCATATATCACAGGGATTTTTGATGAAAGACCGACTTGCGCAACTCCCTTCGAAACTTCAGCTGCGATATAATCAAAGTGGGGTGTCTCACCTCTGACCACTGCTCCCAGGCAGATTATTCCGTCAAATTTCTTATTATTTGCAAGAATACCCGCCAATTTGGGTATTTCAAATGAACCGGGAACCCAGAATACCTCAATATTGTCGCTGTCTGTTCTGTGCTGCTCAAGACAGTTTACAGCACCGTCAAGTAGCTTATTGGTAATAATCTCATTGAATCTGCCTACAATTATTCCAACTTTAATACCTTTTCCTTCTATTTTTCCTTTATGAACTTTGACCACGATTTCCTCCAGATTATTGATTTTTTATCCTGTGATATCCTCTAAGATCATATGACCCATTTTATTCTTTTTGGTAAGTAAATACTTCTTGTTGTTCTCATTTGGGGCAATCTCGATCGCTACTCTTTCAGTTATTTCAAGACCGTAACCCTGTAATCCGATCACTTTCCGCGGATTATTTGTTAGAAGTTTCATCTTTCTTACACCGATCTCATGCAGGATCTGAGCGCCGATCCCGTAATCTCTTAGGTCCGGTTTGAATCCAAGAGCTTCATTTGCCTCAACAGTATCTTTACCTTGATCCTGAAGAACATAAGCCATGATTTTATTAGACAGGCCTATTCCTCTTCCCTCCTGACGCATATACAGCAGAATACCGGATCCTTCCTTTTCTATCTGGCTCATAGCAGATAGCAGTTGATTCCCGCAATCACATCTCAGCGATCCGAGAGCATCACCTGTTAGACATTCGGAATGGACTCTTACAAGAACCGGCTCATCAGGTTTGATTTCTCCCTTGACCAATGCTAAATGATGACTGTCGTCGATATCGTTCCCAAACAGCATTAACTTAAACATACCAAACTTTGAAGGAAAATCCACATCGGCAATTTTATCAACAAGTTTTTCCTGCCTGTGCCGGTATTTTATCAGGTCGGCAATACTGATGATCTTCATATTATGTTCTTTTGCGATCTCCTTTAAACGGGACATTCTTGCCATCTGTCCGTCCTCATCAAGGATCTCACATAAAACACCGGCAGGATACATCCCTGCTAATTTTGCCATATCCACCGTTGCTTCAGTATGTCCGGCTCTTCGTAAAACTCCGCCTCTTCTTGCTCTCAGCGGAAAGATATGTCCGGGTCTTGCCAGGTCTTCCGGTTTGGTTGCAGGATCTATTGAAACTGCAACCGTTTTCGCTCTGTCCTGGGCAGATGTACCTGTTGTCGTATGATCTTTCGCATCAATAGAAACAGTAAAGGGCGTACTGTGGAGTGCTGTATTATTCTCCACCATTAGGTTTAAACCGAGTTCATTAGCTCTTTCATTTGTCATAGACAGGCAAATTATACCCCGCCCGTATTTTGACATGAAATTGATCACTTCAGGAGTGGTCTTTTCAGCAGCGCAAACGAAATCACCTTCATTCTCCCTGTCTTCATCATCAACGATTATAAGCATTTTCCCCTGCTTATAATCCTCTACAGCCTGTTCGATAAGCTGCATCTTTTCAGCATCTTCTTTGATATTTTCTACCATAATAATTCACCTTCCAAATAAAATATATCATAATTTATTTAATAAAACCTTGCATGTTTTTTCTGTTACTCCCGGGACCTAAGAATTTCAGTATGTATTTCCCGATAATATCTGTCTCAATGTTTACAGGATCACCTGTCTTTTTTAATCCAAGAGTCGTATTTTCAAGAGTAAAAGGTATCAGTGAAACTTCGAAGGAATCTCTGAGAACATTTGATATCGTCAGGCTGATACCGTCAATCGCTACCGACCCCTTTAAAACTAATCCCCGTGTAAGGTCATTCGGCAATTTAAATCTCATTATTATATTTCCACGGGATTCTTTTTTCTGGATCAGTTTAGCTGTTCCGTCCACGTGTCCCTGCACAATATGACCGTCAAGCCGGTCAGAAAACCTCAGAGCTTTTTCCAAATTCACTATCCTGCCGGTTTTGCATCCGGACAGCGTAGTTCTATTCAAAGTCTCTTTTATTGCATCTACATAAAAAGTATCTTTAGTCATCTCAGTAACCGTCAGACAAACACCATCTACGGCAATACTGCTTCCCTCAATGACATCATCAAGAAAATCCTCCGCATGGATCTGCAGTAACAATCTGTCCAGTTTCTGCCGTACAGATACGATCTTACCTATTTTCTGAATTATTCCTGTAAACATAATTAACTGATATACTCCGGTTTACCTGATATATGAATATCCGTACCTGCTTTTCTTTGTCTGATATCCCTTAATATTACTCGTTTACCATTCCTGGTACTGCCCGCCAGGACATTCAGACCGCTTCCGAATAAATATGGTGCAATGAATAAATTAACATCATCAACTAATCTATCATTTAAGAGATTTGTAAAAAGCTCCGAACCTCCCTCGACAAGTACTGACGTTATACTCTTCTTACCTAATTTTTCAAATAGATCCTTTAGGTCCAATACTCCATTAGGATTTCTTTTTATAAAGAGAGGCTCTACTCCCTTTGATACTAATTCCTTCAACACCGAATCATCTTTTCCGGATGTAGCTATATATACCTTGCCTTTATCTGTTGAATTATAGATATCCAGGGAAGAATCTGATTCAAGATTTGTATCTAATACGATCCTTATGGGGATTCTTCCTTTTACAAGCCTGGGTGTCAGTAACGGATTATCAATAATTAATGTATTTTTCCCTACTAAAACAGCGTCATATATGGTTCTCATTCGATGGACTATCTTAAGAGATGCCTCATTTGTAATATTTGTCCGCTCATTTAGTTTTTCGGTTATTTTACCGTCAAGGGTTTGAGCCATTTTAACTGTTACATACGGGAGACCTGTTGTAATGTATTTTATATAGAATTTATTCAGTTTCCTGCATTCATCTTCCAATATCCCGGTTATTACTTCTATTCCATTTTGTTTTAATGTCTTAATCCCCTGCCCATTAACAACTGGATTTGGATCTTTTATACCGATAACGACCTTCTTTATACCCGATTTCACGATTCTCTCAACACAGGGAGGTGTTTTCCCCCAGTGAGAACAGGGTTCCAGATTGCAATACAGCTCAGCGCCGTGAGAGGAGTTTCCCGCATCCTTTAATGCGGCTATTTCCGCATGATCTCCGCCAAACTCCTTATGATATCCCTGCCCGACAATTTCACCTTTACTGACTATAACCGCTCCGACCAGAGGATTTGTTGACACCCGGCCTAAACCCAGTTTCGCAAGTTTAATAACCTTTTTCATGTATTGTTGCTTTTTCATAAATAAAAAACCCGAAGCGAATACTTCGGGGCATCTACGGATATAAATAACCGTACGAATATCTTCTCCCATCCGGACTTTAACCGTCGGCATCGGAATTTCACCGATTCAACCAGTAATTGGCTCGCGGGCTTTAACCGCCGGTAAGGACTTTCACCTTGCCCCGAAGATACTCAAACAAAAATCAATTTTAACTAATTTACAAAATTTACACTTCAGATTCAAGCTAAAAATACACAAAAATAATAAAACCTGAATCATTTAATATATCGTAACCTGACAAAATATCTTTAATAATAAATTGTTTTACCTCTGAAGAAGTTTATATATCCTGTCAAAAGATTTACGAGTGTCTGCATCTATATCAATTTTAACCGAACGGTGTTCAGGAGACTTTGATATCAGAAAATCCGAATATAGCTTGATCCGTTCTTTATCCGGGAGCTCAATCATACCGGTTCCCCCTTTAATGCTTACGAGATTTACAAGATTGAATCTCTTCAGCCACTTATCTATCTCATCATAACTTAATCCGAGAGTGTACTGAATCTCATCACGGGCGATTTCGATGGGGAAAACACATCCTTTGCTTGTCGGTGAGCCAAAAATCTCACCTAAATACAGCATACTTTTCAGGATAGAGTATTCAATACCTATCTTAAAGTGTCCTTTGACACCCTTTGATGTAGTTACGATACGGTTCGCTATGGTCCTTATCATCGAAACAAGCCATTCAGGAATCTTCATGAATTGGGTTTCAAGCATCTTTTTAGTTACAACCACTGTCTCTGACGGCTCTAAAGCTTTTACAGATGTGGGACGCTTGTTCTGGCCGAACAAAGCCATCTCACCGTAAAAATCCTTCGGTCCAAGCTCCTCAAGAACCATTTCAGTGTTACCCATTTCCTTAAGAACCTGAAATTTCCCGGTTTTAACAATAAACATCTCCCTGCCGAGATCTCCTTCCCTGCAGAGATAATCACCAGGCTCATATTTTTCGATCAGTTTCTTTATAAGGACTTTAGCGCTCATATATACACATATATTTTCTTATTATCTTAATGAGAAAGATATCAGACTGGTACCTTTTTCATTTCTAATATAAAACAGAACCCTGCTGTTCCCCTTTGCTTCTTCAATCGCTCTCTGAAAATCTGCCAGAGAATTTATATCAGTACTCTCAATTTTAAAAATTATATCGCCAACTTCAATGTTTTTTTCAAACGCCTGAGAATTATTTGTTACTGATGTGATCATCACTCCTCTTGGAGCATTTCTGTTTCTCCTGTCAGCGTATATGTTTTCTTCAACTTTTACCCCTATTTCCGGCACCTCATAATTATCCGCCGCTATGATGTGCTGCGGAGTTTCTTCTTCCGGCATTTCACCTAAAGTAACCCAGAAATCCATTTTTTTACCATCACGCATCACAGTCAGCTTGACCCTGTCTCCGGGATTTTTACTTGCAATTGTTGACTGAAGTTGACCTGCTCTGGAAAATAACCTGTCATTTATTGCAATAACAACATCATCGACCTTAATACCGGCTCTCATACCAGGTGAATCATCGAAATTTTCAGGATATTCTAATATTCTCACTCCATACGGATTTTCGAGCTTCAGTTCTTTCATTTCCTCATGGTCGGCAATTTCCCTAAAAGATATCCCTATCACTCCCCTGACAACTTTTCCGTATTTTCTCAGATCATCAGCGATGTCACTTACCAGATTCGACGGTATTGCAAATCCATAACCCTGATAAGTTCCTGTATTTGATACAATAGCTGTATTTATACCGATCACCTCACCATTAAGATTAACCAGCGGTCCGCCGCTGTTTCCCGGATTTATAGCCGCATCGGTCTGAATAAAATCCTCGATATTGAAGTCACCGGTAATTATACCCAGATTCCTTCCGACAGCGCTTACAATTCCTGCTGTAACCGAGTGATTCAGATTCTGCGTGAAAGGAGTACCAATCGCCAGGACCCACTCTCCAGTTTTTACATCATCCGAATTCCCTAACTTTGCTGTTGGAAGATCTTTACCCTCAACCTTGATTAACGCAACATCTGTAAGAGGATCTCTACCTACAAGCACTCCCAAATATTTCCTTTTGTCTTTTAATCTGACTATTAGGGTATCAGAATCTTCGACCACATGATTATTGGTCAGTATATATCCGTCGCGGCTTATTATAACACCGGATCCCATTCCGCGCTGAAAGAATTCTCTGTCTTCTCCGCTTCTTGGATTTATTCTGTCAAAGAAATCCCTGTATTCCCTCGGAAAACTTTCACGGGATGTCGCGGTCACCTTCCTTACAGACTCGATACTGACTACTGCCGGCGAAACCATCTCAGAAACTTCTGTAAATGCTTCGCTGAACTGCCTTAAATATTTAACATTATCACTCTGAAATCCATATATCTCACTACTAACCACAAGAACTAAAAAGAACAGGAACGGCAATGTTATATATCTGTTGTTAAACATTTTAATACTGAACATTTAAATCCTCCTTTATTTCTTCGGTTTTCTACTTTTACTCTTTGAACCGGTTTTTTTACCCGGTTTCTTCTCTTTTTTATCATCTTTCTTTTTTGATTCTTTTTTGGTCTTTTTGGATTCAGTTTTATCCTTTTCAAACTTTTCTTCAGGTTTTACATCTTCAGCTTTTTCCTCTTCAGGCTCCGGTTTTGCCTTTTCCTGAACGAAATTCAGACGAAGATCTGTTAATACATGCTGAAGAAATCTTTTTTCATCATCACTTAAATTATTTTTGGTCTTTATCTCCAGCATATTTAACATATCGATGGAAATTTTCGCTTCATCAAGATTCTTTTCCGCCTTCTGAGTTACCGGATTTATAACTTTACCCATTCCCACCATAGCAGACATCTGGAAGTTGAGAACCAAAGATTTAAAAAGCTGACTGAAATATGCATCGTTCATTTCTTGAATCCCTCCAAACTAAATTGTCAAATCCCCGTCAATTATTGTAAACAAAATATAATACAAAATAATGTCAATAATTCCATTTAATTAAAAATCGATCTTCTAAGAATTAATTTACTTAAAAAAAACATAAAAGTTCCCTTTTGGGTCTTCATAATTATTCTGGAATTAATAATTTTGCTGCAGACTATTTCTTAATATAACAATAATTTGGGGAGACTTTATATTATTTTGCATTCAGGATGAACTTTATATGAGAAGATTAACATCTACTCCTTTGGGAGACATTTCAACAACAAACCTATCCCTCAAACTACCTCCCGCTTTAAGATCTTCTCTTATCTGTGCTTTCATTCTTACCGGAGACTGAGTTGAAAAACCCGTATGCCGCCTGAAATAGGATGTATTTGCCCGCTGTCTTACCACAGGTTGCGGAGAATATCCTTTGTGCCTTCTGAAATAGGATGTATTTGCCCGCTGTCTTACCTGGGGATTCGGGGAATAACCTCTGTGCTTCCTGAACTGAGATGTATCCGGCCTTATTCTTACCTGAGAATGAGGAGAAAAACCTATATGCCGCCTGTACTGGGAAGTATTCGGCCTTAAAATCGGCGGCAATACATTTATCGAAAAATTCATAGGCATGGGAAACTATTTTTCTTTAATAATGTATAATATACAGGTTTATATCATCTCTTTAGTTATTTATCGGCGAAATATCTGTTTTTTCCAATATTTTTTATTATATTGGGAATTTTAATTGATGAAAAGTGTATAATGTATTAACCGTTTAAACTGAAAATACAATGCCAAAAAAGACAAAAGAATTCAAAATTATTGATTATCTGAAGCAGAATCAGCAGTCTATCAGGAAATATGGAATAATATTCGCCTCTATGCTGCTGGTTCTTTTCTTCGTTGCTTCTTATCTGAATTATCTTACTAAAGGCCTCCCTTCTTTAGAAGAATTGGAAACATTTGAACCCTATCTGACCACAGAGATAATTTCCTCTGAGGGAGAAGTGATCAAAGAAATACATAAAGGTGAAAAACGAATTCTCGTTCCTTTAAAAGATATCCCTGAAAATATGATAAATGCTATCATCGCTACGGAAGATCAAAGATTTTTCCGGCACTGGGGTGTGGACACTTACAGAGTTTTCGGGGCCGCATTTGAGGTAATAAAATCTTTCAGTTATAAAGAGGGTTTCAGCACAATAACCATGCAGTTAACAAGACAGCTGCATTTTAATCCCGAAAAAAAGATCGTCAGAAAACTCCGTGAAGTTCTTGCTGCAATACAGATCGAAAAGCGATTTTCAAAAAATGAAATACTCGAAATGTATTTGAACAACAGCTACTTCGGTCACGGAGCCTATGGTATTCAGAGAGCATCTCAGATATTCTTTGAGAAAGATGTTGGAGACCTTGAACTTGACGAATGTGCCCTGCTTACGGCAGTACTGAAAGCCCAATTTGCCTATTCTCCTGTTATTTATCCGGAAAAAGCTCTGAGCCGCAGAAACTTGGTCCTGAGGAATATGCAGAGAATTGGATACATCAGCCCCACCCAGAGACAGGAAGCCGCTGCAAAACCGATCGATGTTAAATATCAGCTGAGAACCGAAGCAGTCGAACCACTTGGTCCCGCTCCCTATTTTGATGCCCATGTACAGACTATTCTGAAAGAAATGGAGAAGAGCTACGGATTTGATATGTTCAGGGACGGATTGAAGGTTTATACGACATTAAACCTGACCGCCCAGGCTTTAGCTGACAGTGCTATGCAAAATCAGTTGAAAAAACAGCAGGTTACATCAAACATAAGATACGGTCGGAGAGATAATAGAAAAAGTATTCTCGATAAAAAGGGGTACGACCCGGTAAAGATACCGGAACTTCTTGATGACCAGGCTTTTATGGATTCTCTGCTCACTGTTGAAAATGTTGTCCAGGGTGCAATTATGGCTATGGATCTGAATACGGGACATGTACTGGCGCTTATTGGCGGTAAGGATTTCAATAATTATCAATTCAATAGAGCCACACAGGCAGTAAGACAGCCGGGCTCTGCCTTTAAACCTTTCGTATATACCGTTGCGGTTGACAATGGATATCCCCTTACCACCCGGCTTTTAGACCAGAATATTCCCGGTATAACTGACTACGGTGTTAGGTGGAATCCCGGGAATTATGATAATTCACTTGGAGGATTGTTAACATTACGGGAAGGTTTTAAGAGATCACGTAATCTTATATCCATACGAGTAATAAAAGAGTTAAAAGTATCTCCCAAGGAAGTAGCGCTTGTAGCCAAAACAATGGGTATTACTACACCCATCGCTGAGGTCGATGCTATTCCACTGGGTGTTTCCGCTGTGAAACCTATCGAGATAATTTCTGCATTCAGTGCCTTTCCTAATCAGGGTATGAAGGTTGATCCTGTATTTATCACCAGAATAGTCGATCAGTACGGCGATATAATATATGAAAATCCCGGCACGGTCAAGCATGAGGTCTTAAGTCCTCAGACCGCTTACCTTATGACGGATATGTTAAAAGAAGTGGTTCAGACCGGTACAGGTTATTTATCTCATACTAATTATGGTTATGACGGTAACAGACCGGCAGGAGGTAAAACAGGAACAACTCAGGACCATACGGAAGCCTGGTTTATAGGATTCACAAAACAGATAGTTGCAGGAGTATGGATAGGATACGACAGTCCTACTCTGTCATTAGGACCAAATCAATCCGGAGCGATTGTCGCGCTGCCTGTCTGGTCTGAATTTATGCAGGATGTGCATGATACTTTGGGGCTGCCGCAACTGGACTTCGATATGCCTGAAGGGATCGTAGAACTGGAGATATGCAGCGAGACAAAACAGCTTGCCGGAAGATACTGCCCCAGGAAGGAAAAAGAGCTGTTCAATGAGAGATTCAAACCTGATAAGGTATGCGAAAAACATGCTATTAAACGTAGATATTAAGAAACCGGGAAAGTATTCTTATTCATTGATCATCTTTATATAACCATCCGTTATCTCATCCGCATCCTTTTTTGTAGATGCTTCGGCTATAATCCTTATGATCGGTTCGGTGTTAGACGCTCTAAGATGTACCCAGTAATCCTTAAAAATTAGCTTTAATCCATCCGTTTCATCTATATTTGCGGTCATAGTACTTTTTTTGATCCTTGATAAGATCGAATTCAGTTCCTTACCCTCTATTGATATCTTTTTCTTGGAAATTACATACGAGGGAATTTCATTCATTATTTCACTGATACTTTTATTCTCATCCGTCAGAAGCTGTAAAACCAGCGATGCTCCTACCATTGCATCCCTGCCGTAATGAACCTGGGGAAAAATCACTCCGCCGTTCCCTTCACCACCTATAACACAATCGTTTTCCAGCATCTTTTTCACAACATGTATCTCACCAACCTTTGATCTGAACACATTGCAGTTAAATTTATTCACTATGAAGTCTATAGCGGCTGTTGTAGAGACATTTACTGCTACCGGCCCTCTATTACCCTTTAAAACCTGCAATATCGCTAAAACAAGCGTATTTTCCTCACCAAGCGGTATTCCCTTTTCATTAACAACAGCAAGCCTGTCAGCATCAGGATCACAGGCGAATCCGATATCCGCCTCAGTTTCTTTAACCTTCTCACAAAGATCTTTAAGATTTTCAGGCAGAGGTTCTGCCCCTCTGGGGAACTTTCCATCAGGACTGCAGTTGATCTTTATCACATCGCATCCCAGTTCCAGCAGCATTTCGGGCAGTATCATGCTGCCTGCTCCGTTTACACAATCAACAACTGCTTTAAAATTCTTCTTTCGTATTCTATCTGGTTTGACAACATCTGAACATAATATCGAATTTATATGTTCACTGTCAAATTTCTTACTTGAAACAACTTCACCTAATTCCTTATAATTAACAAACTTATACTGATCATTCTTAATTATATCTTTAATGATATCACCTTCTTCTTCACCCAGGAACATACCCCGCCTGTCAAGAAATTTCAATGCATTCCATTCAGCAGGATTATGACTCGCAGTAATTACTATCCCTCCATCGGCATTCATTTTCTCAACAGCAAGCTGTACTGTAGGAGTAGCACTCAATCCAATATTTATTACCGAACATCCTGTGCTCATCAATGATGAAATCACTGCTTGTTCAACCATCGGTCCTGAAATCCTTGAATCTCTTCCTATAACGATCTTCCCCCTGCCGCATAAAGTACCAAAAGCCGAAACATATTTGCAGACTGTTTCCGGTGTTAATCCTTCTCCGACGATTCCCCTGATACCGGAAACAGATACCATTAAAGATTTCATTATTGCTATTTCCCTCTTTTAAACAACTTTCTGAAGAAGTTTACTATACTCGACTGCTCAACAAATTCATAACCGCATTCCGGGCATTTCAAAGCTGAACAATTAGGACTGAGATAACATCCGGTGTGGCAATTCTCAATTTCAGGATCAAACTCATGCTGACATAAAGGACATTTTACTATTGTCTCTATATCTGTATTTACTTTCATAATACTATTTTCTTTCAAAGATTTAAACATAACAGTAAAATTTGTCAATTTCAAGTTTATTTATTCTGAAGGTCTAAACCGACAAAAGCGAGACCACATTCTTAATAATTCACTTAATACAATTTCTGTAATTATCTATTATATAAGCATATAACTACTTCTATTTGCCAATGTTAATTATTATAATACCTTGACAATTATTCCGTTATTGAGTAAATTAACATTATAATCACAATCTTTTATATTTATATCTGCACTTTTTTATATTATTCTATGTTTAGAAACATATTAACTGAACATTTTATTCCGTGAATATATAACAAAAGGAAGTATTATCATGAAACGTTCATCCTGGACAGTATCGTTAATCCTTTTTAGTCTGATCTTAATTTCATCCTGCAGCTCAAATGAAGACAGTATTTCCGGTAACTGGAGGGTTTATCTGGAATCATCCGGCGGAGAACTGCCCTTCTTTATAAAAATTGAAGACAGATCCGACTCCGGTCTGAAAGCATGGGTTATTAACGGTGATGAATCCCTGCCCTTCTCAGATGTCGAAAGAAGCGGAAACAATATAAAATTCACCTTTGACCATTATGATTCATATCTGGAAGGTGTTATTGATCCTTCGGGTAAAAATATAAGTGGTACATGGTCCCGCCGGGCCATGAGAGATTCACGAACTGAAATGAACTTTTATGCTACTCTCGGTGAAGAAAACAGGTTTAAACCTGTCGATCCGGATGAAGGAGGATCTCCTACAATATCCGATATTTCAGGCGAATGGAAGGTACAATTTGGAGATGAAAGCGAAGAATCAAAATCTATCGGCATATTTGAACAGAACGGCAAAAATGTCGCAGGAACATTTCTTACTGTTACCGGGGATTACAGATTTCTTGACGGAACCTACGAAAACGGTATTTTAAGATTATCATGCTTCGATGGCGCTCATGCCTTTCTGTTCAAGGCAGAATTAGATGAGAATGGCATAATGAAAGGGGATTTCTGGAGCAGAAATTCTCATGTTTCAGAATGGACTGCGGTTAAGGGGGAAAGTCAAATGCCCGATGCGTATCAATTGACAAAACTCACTAACGATGAAAACTCCTTTTCCTTCAATTTTCCGGATATCGATGGAAATATGGTGTCAGATAAAGATCCCCGGTTCAATAATAAACCAATGATAGTATATATATTTGGCTCCTGGTGCCCAAACTGCAACGATGAAGCAGAGTTTCTGGTTGAGCTATACCGGAGGTACCATGACAAGGGACTTGAGATTATAGGGCTTGCAAATGAGTTTTCCGGTGAATTTGATAAAGATGCTGAGATCGTCAGAACATTTTCAAATAAATACGGAATTGAATGGCCTATGCTGATCGTGGGAATAGCCGACAAAAGAAAAACGCAGGAAGCACTTAAAGACCTCGACAGGGTTTTAGCCTATCCGACAACCATTTTCATAAATAAAAACGGTAAAGTTGAAAAGATACATACTGCTTTCGAAGGTCCGGGTACAGGAAAATATCATGAAAAATTAAAAAGTGAATTCATAGAAATCATTGAAGATATGCTCAGTAATTAGTATTATCATATAATCAGGAAAACAATATGGATACAATTGAAGCCATACGATCAAGACGTGCCGTAAAGAAGTTCGATCCTGATCATAAATTGTCGGATGAAGAAATAAAGGAAATAATATCTCTGGCCGCCCTCTCTCCCTCTGCATTTAATATCCAGCACTGGAGATTTGTTGTAGTAAAAGACAAAAATCAGAGAGAGAAAATAAAAGAAGCCGCGTGGGGACAATCCCAGGTTACTGATGCTTCAATCCTGGTGATTTTGTGTGCTGATATAAAGGCCTGGCAGAAGGATACTGAAAGATACTGGGATTTTACTCCGGAAAATGTGAGAAAAAGTATCGCCGATTCAATACATAATTATTATAAAGGAAATGATTCTGTCCAGCGTGATGAAGGGATACGTTCATGCGGGATCGCTGCCCAGACTCTAATGCTTGCTGCAAGATCATTAGGGCTTGATTCATGCCCGATGGATGGTTTTGATTTTGATAAGGTCGGTAAATTGATCGATCTGCCGGAGGATCATATAATTGTTATGTTCGTTGCAATAGGAAAATCGTTGGCAGAGGCCAGGCCAAGAGGTGGGAAACTTCCTCTCGATGAAATTATGATCTCTGATAAATTTAAATAACTATCATTGCCCGGATTCTACTTCTTCTTTGCGATAACTGCTTTCTGTTTTTCCTTTTTTCGAATATCCATCTCTACAAATATCTTCTCACCTGTGAAGGGATCTTTCCCTGTATAATACATCAATGTAGAATATGTGGATGGCGTCGGAGTGAATATCTGGACTTGTTCAGGCAGTAAATGCAGCTTACTTACGGCAAATTTTCGAAGTTCTTTCATCTCACTCATCCCGCATCCCGGATGAGCTGCGATCAGATAATATGTCAGGAATTGTTTCTTGTCCGGTTTTTTGTTCAATTTTTCAAAATATCCTTTGAAATCGATCAGATCATTGATCCCTGTTTTTCTCATGAGCCTTAGGACATTGTCTTCCGTATGCTCAGGAGCAATTTTTAACTGGCCTGAAATATGGTTTTTGATCAATTCTTCCAGATATCTTGTTCCATAGTTCTGATCATTGATCACCATATCATGTCTTAATCCTGAAGCAACAAAAACCTTCTTTATCCCATTTATCTTAGCTATCTTTTTCAGCAGGTCTATCTGCTTCTTATGATTCACTTCCAGAGTTTTGCATTGTTTTGGGAAAAGACAGTCCTTGTCAGTACATACTCCCTTCTTATTCATTCTTTTGCAGATGGAACCGTACATATTAGCTGACGGACCGCCAACATCGAGAATATACCCCTTGAATCCCGGAAGTTTTGTCAGTTTTTTTGCTTCTCTGATAATTGATCTTTCACTTCTGCTTTCAATTACCCTGCCCTGATGAATGGTGATCGAGCAGAAATTACACTCTCCGTAACAACCTCTGTGAGATGTGATCGAGAATCGTATGGTCTCCAATGCCCTGATATCACCTTTGGATTTTTCAGCCGGATGGGCATCATATTCATAATCAAGGTCATATATTGCATCAATTTCAGCTTGAGAAAAACTATTTTGCGGTTTATTTAATACCAGATATCTTGTATCATGTTTCTGCAGCAGTCTTCTGGCTGTTACCGGATCAGTATTATCATAAAAAGTCTTGAACATTTCCGTAAATAATTCTTTATCGGTTTTTACTTCATCAAATGACGGGAGAATAATGTCATTTTCACTTATTGCAGGATCTTTTGAGATATAAACAAGACCTTTTATGTCTGAAATATCTGACTTGTTCTTTAAGGCATCTGCGAGTTCAATAATCGTTCTCTCACCCATCCCGTAAACAAGATAGTCAGCCTTAGCATCAAAAAGTACCGATCTCCGGATCTTATTATCCCGCTGGTCATAGTGAGGGATACGCCTGAGACTTGCTTCTATCCCCCCCAACACAACCGGTTTAGTATTCTTGAAGTGTTTTTTAATAAGATTCGTATAGGCTATTACCGCCCTGTCCGGCCTTTTTTCATTCCTGCCTCCCGGAGTAAGATCATCACTTTTCCGCTTTTTCATCGATGCAGTATAATTGGCTACCATGGAATCTATACTCCCGGACGTAACTCCCCAGAACAGCTCCGGTTCACCAAGCCGCATTATATCTGCAGAACTGCTTACATCCGGTTGGGCAATTATACCGACTCTGTATCCGGTATCAATAAGCACCTTGCCTATTATGGAAACTCCGATAAAAGGGCTGTCAATATAAGCATCACCGGTCACCAGGATAATATCAAGTTTTTCCCAGCCCAGATCTGATAACTCTTTTTTTGTTACTGGAATGAACATATTCTGTAATATCCCATTTGTTATTCTGAAATGATAAACCGGAGTTAAACCCCGGTTTTATAAAAAAATCGCATATGATAATCGGATATAATAAACTCTACTTAAAAAGTGACAGGACGGGTTTAAAAAACTCTGCCGCTTCAGGAGAAATATTCCTCATATCCATTACATATTCACCGATACCGACCTGAGCCAATACATACTCTCCATATCCGACCTGAGCAATGGTCATGTAATATGAAGCGACTATTTGACCGATCCCGGTATGTAGTGCGCCGGCAAACTGTGCTAAAACAACAATTCCAAGTGCAAATTGGCCGATCGCCAAAAAACCCAGGGCAAGTTGTCCGATCGAGATGACTCCAAAAGAAATTCTGCCGATTGCAATGATCCCTTTAGCTATTATCCTCTTTCCGGTCTCAGGATTTTTGCCTCTTGTAAAATGTATAAATGGAAGACCCATCATTTCAGTGTGAGACTTAAATTCCGAAAATAACTTCCCATTGGGATAGACATAGCTTCTCCTGATACCAAAATTTGTCTCTTCCGTTTTATATTCAATTTCCTTAAGTAAAAGATTGTCACTGCTCATTTCTGTGCCTTTTTAAATGGATTGTATTAAATTATTAATATAGATTATTTTAGTAAATAGTCAACAAGTTTCAATATAACATAAAAAGCCTGAAGTATGACTCCTTCAGGCTTTTTATAATGAAACTATAAATCGGATTATATTACTTTTTCTTATATTCTACGGTCAGGTCTTTAGTGATCGACTGCCCTTCCTCCATCCATTTTGGCATTGGTTCTCCTTTAAGAAAATGATCGAAGAACTGAAGCCGGCGGATCGTAAAGTCTTTCCTGTTAGCTTGACCTCTCAGTCCGTGCGGTTCAGTCTCGTACTGAAGGAACCAGCAGGGTTTCTCAAGGCGGCGGAAGGCAATAAAGTATTCGATCGACTGATACCACGGTACTGCACCGTCTTCATCACCGTGCAGCAGCAGGATCGGAGTATTTACCCTGTCCGCAAAAAATAACGGTGAGTTCTCGATATAACGTTCGAGGTTCTCCCATAATGAACCGCCTATACGGCTCTGCGTACGCTCATACTGCATAGCGCGGTTAATTCCCGAAGCCCAGCGGATACCGCCGTAAGCTGATGTCATATTGGAAACCGGTGCTCCTGCATAAGCACAGGCGAACATATCGGTCTGTGTGACAATATATGCTGTCTGATATCCGCCCCAGCTGTGACCAGTAATTGCGATCGCATCCGGATCGGCGATACCCATTTCGATCACCTTTTTCGAAGCCGGAACAACACATTTTACCGAAGATGGTCCCGGATACCCGTCAGTGTAAATAATATCCGGCTCTAATACTACATAACCATTGCTTACAAAATGACTCTTCGGAAAACCTGATCCGAAGGATGGTATACTGTATCGGTGAACTCCATTAGTTACTATCTCATAGAAATATACGATCATCGGATAACGTTTTCCTTCAACATAATTCTCAGGCAGCGTAAGGATAGCCTGCAGAGTAATTCCGTCTCCGTTTATATAATCGATGAGCTGTGATTTTCCCATTATAATCCCCAGGTTGTCCGGATTCGCATCTGAGATCTTCCTCATATTTCTGAAACTTTTATCACTGACATAAATGTCACCGTACTGGTTTGACAAGGATCTCGTAAACATGAAAATATCAGCATCCTTTGCTTTCCGTATACCTCCCACACTCGCATCAACTGTGAATATCTCTCTCGGATCCCTTCCGGTTGATGAAACTTCATATATACCTGTCGCCTTCGTCTTATAATTAAGAGCATTGAACCACATCGGTTCATTGATGTTAATAAATTCTTCTTCGGGATCAACACGGTAATAGCGGAATCGAAGGTTGTTTTCACGTCCGACACCCTTTGTCATATTTACAGGATCACCGTCTTTACTGATCGGGAAATACCACACATCAAATTTGTCATATATCAGTACTCCTTCATCGTCTTCTGTCCAGCCGGCCAGTCCCCAGGCACGTTTCAGGTCGGGATGATCGTCATCAGTATTCCAGAACGCCTCCTCGAGCTCTCCGGTCAGATTCCGTTTTACACCTGTTTCAGGATCAAAAACATACCAGTGCGGCTGCGAATACTGCAGCAGATAATCACCATTGTTTGACCACTGATAAGTCCAGAGTGAACCGGTATCGATAAGTTTCTTTGAACCGTCTTTCATATCGACAACATAGGTGTCATAAATACGGTCCATTGTGCTTCTCCATGGAGAAGTTGTCAAATATGGAGTCTGGTCACTCTCTATAGCAAATTTGTCATTAGGCCCGTTTGTAAATCTCTGCATCGAGTTGACCTGCAGCTGCATGAAATTCCCTGAATCCATGTGATAGACCGACCTGAAAATTTCGGGATTCCCACTTCCGCCTGCATGCCTTGAACCAGTGGTCTCTCCCAACCTCTCAGCCTGTTCCTCGGATTTGATCATTACATCTTTCCAGTGCCAGACGATCACCTTCGCTTTTTCTTCATTATCTTCCTCTTCTTCTTTTTTCTGCTCTCTCTCCTGAATATTGAAGAAGAGAGAATTATTATCTTCGGACCAGCTAAATCCTGAAGATGCAAGCTGCATATCCAGCGGAAAACCACGTGTGGTATTTGGATCAAGTACTTTCTCTGCTGAACTGCTGCCTATCTCCCATGTATATACACTGAACAGGGATATATCTGACTCCTGGTCGTCTCGGTCTGACAGAAAAAGAAAACGGTCCTGGTCTTCATTAAAAGTGATCCCCTGATACTTTCCTTTACCTGTTGCGATCCCGATTGCCTGGTCACTTCTGTCAAGTGTCTTAACGTAGATACCGTCATCTTCGTCGTTTTCTGCAGAGACAATAAAATACATTATCCTTGAATTTTCATCAAAACCGTAACTTGTTACGAACTGGAAACGTTCTTCCGAACCATTCCCGAGGTTTTTCAGTACCAATTCCGTACCGGTCGTTTTCTTTTCTTTCTTCTCGCCGCTTTCTTCCTTTTCTACCGGCTCCTCTTCTTTTTTCTCTTCTTCTTTCTCCTCTGGTTTCTCAAGAAGATATGCTACCCATTTCGAATCTTCTGTCGGTCTTGCGCTCTTGACACGGTCAACAAGAATTTTTTCACCGCTTGAAAGATCCATGATTTCAAGTCTATTCTTCTCTTCAGGTTCCTTTTCCGGTTCTTCTCCCCGCTCCTTTGCCTCTTTTTCCGCCTCTTTCTCTGCCTTTTTTTCTTCTTCGGTCTTCTTATGCGGAATGATCATATAACCTGCCCATTTCGAATCCTCTGTTATCCATGGTCCGGATCCCCTTTCGACAGTGTATTTCTTGTTGTTGTTCAGATTTAAAATAGTTAAAACGCCATCTCCTTCACGGGGAGTTGTTACATAAACAACCCATTCACCGTTATTGGATATTCTCTGTCCGCTGACAGTCCTGAATTTATTAAAGTCGTCGAGTTCCATCGGACGTTTAGTCTGAGCAGCGGCCATATCCGATTCCGATATTACAGGAAGCAGACACACAAAGAATACCGCAATAACCAAAACAGGACGAATACACTTAAAGTTAAGCATAATTACTCCTTATAATTTAAACATTGATTATTTTGTACATAATTGATAATTAAAAGAAAAATGTATTCATATTTATCTTAAATAAGGCAAGTGAGGATATCAACATCAATTCCAAATTAGTAATAAATAAACTTGAATGTCAAGAATTATTATATTCTGAGGGAATCTTTGTCTTTCGAAAGATTTGAATTTTGAGGTTTTTCAACAGCTATTTTGATTTAATAATATTTCTTCTCCTGTTTTATCGTTCTAACCAATTAATAATTAAACCATCTATTCCTTATTTGGCTTTGGAGTATTATCAGTCTTCTTAAACTTTATGATCTCGAATTTCCAGGCCGGATGTCTGTGCCGTGCTTCATCACGGGTCATTTTACCTGTAAACATAACCAAACTTAACGGATATTCTCCAGGATAGAAAAATACAAAGAAGAAATGCCAGATAATAATTGCAAGGAATGCCAGCCATGCTTCAAAATAGTGGATTGTCTCTGCCACTTTGATAGACCACTGAGGCAGAAAGTTAATAAACGCAACCGGGAACCATAATATAAAACCTGTAACGACCATTACAATTGATCCCCATACCAGCGCCCAATATTCAATTTTTTCGGTATAGTCATATTTATCAAATTGCGGAGCCAAATCAGATCTGCCGGTATTAAAAAGGAAATTCTGTTTCATCTCTGTTAGATCTCTTCTCGATGGCAGCAGCTTTATGAATTCATACCGACCTGTTTTTGAGAACAGTATATAACCAATGTGATAGAAAGAAAAAACAATCATGACCACAGCAGCAATACGGTGTATATTACCCCTGTTAATCTCATCCAATCCTGCAGATTCCAGAAATTCCACCCAGAATGAATTTGGAAATCTTAAGGCAAAACCGGTTATAACCAGAATAATAAATGATAAAGCAACCACAGCGTGCTGAGTAATCTGGACTTTATTAAATCGCTGCACTCTCGGTATGTTTTTTTCATATTCGTATTTTTCAACTAAATGCCTTATAATAATGATCAGATGATGAATGACCATAAAAGTCAGAATAATGGTTATCATGCTAATATAGAATAATCTGACAAAATGATCTACAGGATTAGTATCTTCACGCTGCATTGAATGAGTATAACTCGCTGCAAATCTGGTGTCAGCTTCCGGATGGCATTGACCGCAGGTTTCCACCACATTTTCAGGATGCACAGTTGACTCTGCATTGACCAAAGGAAGTATCTTATGAACACCATGACAGCTTACACATGTAGCAGCAAACTCAAATCCTTGTCTGGTAACAAGGCCATGATAACTGTCCCTGTATGTGGTAAATGTTTCTGACGGCAGACCGTATTTGGATATGATTTTCGGATCTTCATGGCACTCTGCACATATTTCCTGAGAGAGCCTGATTTGAGACGTCGGTGAAACCGGATCGAGGTGTGATTGAATATTATGTTCACCATGACAATCCGTACAGATGGGAGAATCCGGGATACCGGCAATCAGAGCTTTACCATGAATACTCTCGATATAATCTTCATACGCTGCCGGATGGCATTGCGAACAGGTTTCTGGTATATTCCGCCTGTTCACCTTTGATTCAATATCTATCCTGCCTTTAATATCGTGGATACCATGGCAGTCAGTACATTTTGCCGCTTCCGCATTACCTTCCTCAACATTTTTTCCGTGTACACTTTCAAGGTAAATTTCAACTGTTTTAACACCATGAAGTTCTTCATCGCTTTTAATGCCGTATTCACCGTGGCATACATTACACATGTCTGCGACATTCTGAGGATTTGAAGGAGACAGCTCATTATCATGCGGCAGTATACCATGTTTACCGTGACAATCAGCACAATTAGGCGCCTGTTCATTTCCCCGTTCCAGTGCATAACTATGAAGACTTTCATTAAAAGCTTCACTTATATCATCATGACATTGACCGCAATCAACATCATCAAGTTCGTCTTCATGAGGCAGTTCTTCTATTGAGGAATGGCAGTCAATGCACTCAAATCCCATATCGAAATGCAGACAATTTTTATACGCTGTAGAATCAAATACTGCAGATACAGTTTCTCCGGCTGCATTTTTGTATTCTAATTCTATTTCAAGGTGACATTCCAGACATTCTTCATCCGACTGTGAAAAAACACAGCTGTTCAGTCCAAATATAGTCACACATATTAAAACACTTAAGATAGTCACTTTCTTCATAGTATTCCCTGTTTAATCTTTTCACATTTAATACACATATAATACAATATCCCCAATATCAATTCTCGCAAAGAGACTATTGGGATTTAATTAAATTTTCAAAACAATTTAGCACATACTTCTGATTATTACAATTGAACCGCAGTATTCTTCAAACCAACATATCCTCTCTTAATAAAATCCACAAATTCTGATCCAAACCTTAGGAATCCAGCACCCTCCTTACAACAGACGCCAGATCAATAATTCTATACGGTTTATTAATATTTCCTTTTGCATTTACCAATATACCCTCGCGTAAAGTCGTTTTGCTGTGACCGGACGAAATGATGGCTTTTGTATCAGGATTGATCTCCAGCATTCCCCGCAGAACCATTTCACCTGACAGCATCGGCATTGTAAGATCTAGGATCACAGCATCAACTGAGGTCTTCTGCTCCTGATAAATTTCCAGGGCTTGTTTTCCATCGATAGCAGTAATAACATTATATCCTAAATTTGATAGCATTGTCCGGGCAAGTTTCAGGACCATTTCCTCATCGTCAACTATCAGGATCGTTTCACTACCTCCAGGCAGGTCTGGCGCATCGCTTGTTTTTACCGGTTCTTTGTGTGCAGCCTTAGGCAAATAAAGGTGAAATGTTGTTCCTCCTCCTTCTTCACTCTCAATAGCAATATGACCTTTATGAATTCTATTGACAATGTTATAAACCATCGCCAGGCCCAATCCCTGTCCTTTCCTGTCACTTTGTTCTTTTGTCGTGAACATCGGATCAAATGCCCTTCTTATCACTTCCTCCGACATACCGATACCGGTATCGGTAAAACGAATAAGAATATATTCCCCTTCACGAAGACCTGTTATATCTTTTGTATCTGCTTTATACTCCTCAGCATTTATTACTATATGATCAATATTGGTAACGCCTTTCTCTTCTATTGCCTGTACTGCATTGACACCAAGATTCATTAATACCTGATTCAATTCAGTGGGATTCGCATTCACAAAAAACTCACCGGCTTTGAACTTAATATTTTTACGAATAAGCTTATCGGTAGTTTTCTCAAGTATGTCTATCACCTCTTTAGTGATTTCGTATACATCGACACTTGTTTTCTCTGTGATGGAGACTTTCGAAAAGGAATGGAACTTCTCGATGAGTTCTTTTGCTCTCTCACTGCTTTTTTCACTATCCAGCAGGTATTCTTTCTGTGATTCAGTAAGATTATCCATATCGAACTTAAGCAGGTCTATATTTCCAATGATACCGACAAGTATATTGTTAAAGTCATGCGCTATACCTCCGGCTAATGTTCCGAGGGAATCCATTCTCTGCCGTATCTGAAGCTGTTCCTCAAGTCTTTTTCTTTCTGAAATATTCTGAGCAAAAGCACAATTGTACTCTATTTCTCCAAGTTTTATGTAGTTAACTGTAATCTCAACAGGAAAGATGGTACCATCTTTTGCCTTGTGAGTTGTCTCAAAAGAAAAAGTCTTCCTTTTTCGCAGATCTTCCCAATGGTCAGACCAGACACTTTTTGGAAATTCAGGGCCAATTTCGTGCACATTCATTTTAAGAAGTTCTTCGCGTGTATACCCAAGGGACTCACATGCAGCATTATTTACATAAATGAATTTTGCATCCGGTCCCATCCAGTAAGCAGCCACCCCGATACTGTCAACAGCAAATTGCGTAAACTGAAGTTTTTCTTCAGCAATCTTCTGCTCAGTTATATCCTGAAATGTTCCATAAATTCGAACTGCCTTTCCATCTTCAAATTCTGCCTGCCCAATTGCACGAGTCCAAATTTGCTTTCCTTTTGCCGTAATAAACGGCGCTTCAAGATCATATTCTTTTCCATGCTCGATCGCCGCATTAACAGCTTTTGCAATGACCCGTTGAGCTTCAGGAGAATAAAACTTAATAGCATCCTCTAAACTGGGTGTTTCTCCAGAAGGAAGATCATGTATTCTTGAAGTTTCCTCCGTAAAATATAACTCCATGGTTTTGAGATCAAATTCCCAGCCTCCTACTTTTGCTATTCTCCCGGTTTCATTCAATAACTCTTCACTTCTTTTCAATTTATCATCTGCTATCTTGCGATTAGTAATATCCGTAACAATTCCGAAAATCTGTCTGGATTTTCCATCTTCCTCGCGTAAAAAGATAGATTCCTTAGAATGAAACCAATGCCACTCCCCGTTTTTATGTCTCATCCTGTATTCATGTTCGATTTGTTCATTGTCTTCAGCAGTCTGATATCGGGGAAATGTTTCAGTCAGGTAGGCCTCAAAATCATCAGGATGCATCAATTCCTTTAGAATTCTTTTTCCCATACCCTTTATTTCATTAGTAGTATAACCAAGAACATTATTAATCCTATCATTACTGTAAACATTTCTTTTGTCAACAATATCATAAATATATATCACATCAGGACTTGTATTCAGTATTGTTTCATTGAATAACTTGCTTTCCTGTAGTGCTTTTTCCGACTTTTTTTGTTCCGTAACATCTCGGATAACAGTCATTACATGAGAAACTTTATCATTATTAAATATTGGGATCTTACGTGTCTCAGTAATAATCTCCCTATCTCCGAATTTACTGTACTCTTCATTGGTGATCATCTTACCTGTCTTAAGAACCTTTTTGTACTCCTTAACAATTTTGTCCGAGTGAAAAGGAAAAGCTTCCAGAAATTTAGCACCGATTATATCAGTACTTAGACCTAAATTAATCAGCCATTTTTCAAATACTGAATTGAACATCTCAATTCTTATTTCCGAATCAACAACACTAATGGCATCATACATAGAATCAAATACTCTATGATATTTTTCCTCATTTTTCCTTAATGCTTCTTCTGTCTTTATTTGTTCCGTAATATCCCGCTGGATACCTACATAGGAACATATATTTCCTTTCTGATCCAGGATCGGAAAAGCTTTTATTTCCATCATAAATTTAGAACCGTCTTTTTTTCTGTTTAACCAGGTATCGTTAAATATCTGACCTGATGAGACAGTCTCATATATTTTTTTCTGTAATTCAAGAGCCAAAGGTTCAGCATTCAGTATTTCTGGTGTTTTTCCGATCACTTCCTCCATAGTATAACCATGTAATGCTTCTGCAGCCTTGTTCATATAAGTTATCTTAAAGTCAGTGTCTGTTATGATAACGGAATCAGTTATTTGCTGTGTCATTAAACCCAGAAGCCTCAATTCCTGTTCGGCTTTTTTCAGATCAGTGACATCCAGGATCATTCCGGACAAAATATCATCTTCGGCAATCGTATTTATAATTACATTTATGGTAGATTTATCTTTTCTCAGTAATTCTAATTCAAGATTCTCGACTTTTCCGGTTTTTTGAAGTTCACTAATAAAATTATCTCTGTCCGCAGGGTTATTGTATAAATTTCTTATACCGAAGGACTGCATTTCCTCAAGTGAATCAAATCCGGCCATATCCAGTAAAGTCTTATTCACAAAAAGAAGATCTCCACTAATATGTGATTTATATATTCCCGTCGGAGCATTATCAACCAGATTCCTGTAGTTTTTTTCACTTTGAATTATAGTCTCTTCGGATTTCTTGCGCCCTGTCGTATCACGAAAAATGGACATTCCACCTGAATAATTTCCATCATTATCAAATATTGCAATACTTTTTAATTCTCCAAAAAACTCTTTCCCGGTCTTCCCGACCCAAATTGTCTCTATTGACAACTTCCCCTCAGATACAAAACTATCCCAGTTCGGCTCAAAGTATTCATTAAATATTTCCTCTTTTATCAATCTGGTAAAATCTTTTCCAATCAATTCCTCTTTTGAATATTTCAGATTATCTAACAGGGCATCATTCACATAAGTTATTCGCTTGTCTTTATCTGAAAACAGGATAAAATCACTCACATTTTCCAGGAAGTATTTAAATTCATTTTCCTGGTCAGGAACAATTTTCATTTTTCTCTTATCTTTCTTGTCTTTTTCAAGTTCTTTTACTCTTTTTTCTAATTCTTCATACGTCGGTTTCTTCATTTTTCCCTCGACCTGAAAGATCTGATTGTATTATTAAATATCTTTCATGGTATTTATTAGGTGTTATAGAACTTTGTGCTTCTCCCAACGATCAAATATCGTCAAATTGTCTAATATTAGACACTCTTTAACCATTATCCTGCCTTAAAAAAAATCATAAAGCATGATTATGCCTAATCATGCAACAACTGTGCCTGCATTTGAAAATAAAAAGGCTTACAGTAAAAATACTGTAAACCCTTTATAAAAGAAGTTTTTCGGGGCGGGCAATCCACCGCTTTTAGCGGGACCGCCTCCGGCCTGGGAATTTTAAAAACCCGGCCTAAGTCAAATTCTTCAGACTTTCAAATGATAATGTATTTATACCTTTTTATCTTTTTTAAGTTTGCGCTTTTCCTTTGGGGTGAGCTTTGCTTTTTTTTGATCTTCGCGTTTGCCTTTATCTTTTTTCCCCTTGTCACCCATATCTACGCCTCCTTATGTGTTAAAGTCCATTGACAATTTCAGCATTCAATGTAGGAAAATTTTACGTAGATTTCAAGCGAATAAAAAATCCAAAAATCAATAGACTTCAATGAATTAGACATATTAAAATAAAGTATACACAGGATATTTAAGATTTTTTAAGGTTTTTGCATAAATGTTTATTATTAAGGGGAAATAACCAAAAATCAGCGAATTGGTCTCACTGGATTATGTTATAAAACAAGCTCACAGTAAATTACAACTGTGAGCTTGTTAAAAAGAAGTTATTCAGAGCGGGGCAATCCCTAGGATTCGGGACGACCTCCAGCTTGGGAAGCTGATGCTCTACCAACTGAGCTATGCCCGCGACTGCAAAAAAGTCGTATAACAACATCATTTGTTCATAAATATTCTTAGACCTTTTTCAAAGCTTTTTTTAAGCCCTAATTGCCGGATTCTCCAGATTGTATTAATTGAGAATATTCTTTTAATTCTTCTTAGATTGTTATATCTATCAACTTCCTTTTCAATTGCCGACACTAAAGTTCGGAATCGCTCCCGGGATATATTTGAACAAAAGTTATTGGCAGGACTCTGATGATTGTATAATGAAACATCAAAATCCCCATCAATTAGATTTTTTTCTTTACAATACTCAAATGCGATTGTGCCCGGATATGGTGTAAAAATACTATAAGATATTTGATCACACTTAACCTTTTTCATTGCTTTTTTTGTATCATTCAGCGATTCTTCAGTTTCCTGAGGAAAACCTACGATAAAGAATACCAACAACTCGATATTATATTTCTTAATAATTCGGCATGCTGCATAGGCTTCTTCAATCGTAATATTCTTTTTCATTGATTTTAATATTTCATTATTACCGGATTCAATTCCAATACGTATTAAAAAACAACCTGCTCTTTTCATAAGAGATATTGTATCATCATTAACTAGTTTTACATGCAGTTCACAACTCCATTTGATGCCTGGACAATGTTCAATCAAAGCATTGCATAAATCGATTATATAATCCTTCCTGATTCCAAATGTATCGTCATCAAACTGAATAGACTTTAATCCCAATTTTTGTAGGTTGTTAATTTCTCTAACAACATTATCAACCGTGCGAAATCTTGTTTTACGACTCCATATTTTTCGAGATCCGCAGAAGAAACAATTATATGGACAACCTCGGGTTGCAAAAATAAATGAGAATGCAGTTTTAGGATATTGTTCATAATCAATTAGAGCTTCATGGGCTATTTCATACGGGAAACTCAGTTTATCCAAATCACTTATAAAATCCCTTGGTTTATTGTCAAATATCTCCTTCTCTTTACGATAGACTATACCTGATATATCTTCAAGTCCCCTTTTCGCTTCTAATGCATTAAGTAATTCTACAATTGTTATTTCACCTTCTCCTTTCACTCCAATATCGATATCCGGACATTTTAATACATCTTCACCTACCATCGAAGGGTGAGGTCCGCCTACAATTACAATTATATTCTTATCGATTTTCTTGGCAAGTTTAGCAATATTACATGCCGATGTAAAATTTTGAGATTTAGCTGAAATCCCAATAACCGCAGGTTCCCATTCTAAAATAATTGTTCGTATTTCATTCCAAATTTCTCCAGATAGATTATTAAGATTATTTAAATAGTTGTTGAATCCTGTTTTTGTCAAATAACTATAATCTAGCTTTTCGACCCGGGGCGAGAATTCAGCGTTATATACTTTTACATTCCAATTTGTATTTCTCTTAACTTCTCCTGCCAGATAACCCAAAGAAAGAGGAAGCCGCCAAAGTTAATAGGTATCTTTATACAATCTCATAAACGGAGGTTCAATAATTAGAACAGTTGGTTTCTTGTTATTCAAAAATGACCACTCCTATTTATTTTGCATTTTCCAACAATTTCAACTGTCATTCTCCAGTACTATTCTCTTAAAATTCGGGGCATGATTTAGAGCCCCAATGTCATCAGGGGCAGGCTGGGAATCCAGGAGATTATTTTCCCGAAAGGTAGACTATGAACTTTGTCAACAGGTGCGTGCCGCTTGAGTGGTACCGATAGTAAATCCGCGGCCTTTGGCAAAATTCATTTGTATAAATAATTTGAGCGGGCAACGGGGCTCGAACCCGCGACCTCCAGCTTGGGAAGCTGATGCTCTACCAACTGAGCTATACCCGCCAATTTCAACTATAATATAGGTAAACAATGGAAAAAATCAAGGTTTTTATAAGGGAAGTACTGAATAACAGCAGCGGTTAGAATAATCCTTTGATGAACGAATATGTTTTGCGCGGTACCCATGTAAGAACATCCAGGGATTTTCCGACAATACCCTTGGGCTCCTGCACCTCAGCGGGCACATTACCGGATACTCCGGCTGCCTGAAGTTCAGTCATATATGCCCTGACACCGGGATTATCCAGGAATCCTGTGATCATTTCATTTCCCATATTCAGCATATCGATCGCAAGATTTATATCGCCCGTTCTAGCACGGCATTCGGCGATCCTTACATATATGCGTGCATCATAGGGATAAATATCATTTGCTTCGAAGAATGATGAAGCGGCAGCGTCATAATTATATTTGAAAAAATAATTATTCAGGCTTTTCAGGTAAATTACATTGGCATTCCGGGATAAATTGTTCCACTCATACTCAGGAAACATCTCCGACTGAATGGTCAATGCAAAATCCCTGTCAAAAATAGACTGCTTATTTTCTCCGGATGATCTTGCCCAGATACAGGAATTCAGTATCAGGGCTGAACAAAGGAATGCTATTATATATAATTGTGGTCTTTTCATAAACTGATTTATTATATCTATATATTATTCGACATTTTTGCCGGATTTCTTTCCCATTTCAATCAAATATTATAATTCACTCAGGTTTTTCTGTCCAATTTCCATCTTTTTTTATCAAATCGATCAGTCCTTTTAATGCTGTATCAGCATGTACATTCTTTTTGACCTGATCTTTTCCCCTGTATAAAGATACTTTTCCGGGACCGGTTCCTACATATCCGTAATCAGCATCCGCCATCTCGCCCGGACCGTTAACTATACAGCCCATAATACCTATCTTTATCCCCTTTAAATGCCCGGTTTCCTCACGTATCTTCGCGCTTGTCTCCTGGAGATCAAAAAGAGTTCTTCCGCACGACGGACAGGAAATAAAATCAGCCTTAGTTATTCGTGCCCTTGCTGCCTGTAATATACCGAAAGTGATCCTTTTTGTGAATTCCGATACAGGTTCGATCCAGACACCGTCACAGAGACCATCTACAAGAAGACCGCCAAGGTCAATGGAATAATTCAGCAAAAAATCATCATTATTTTCGATATTGTACCTTAATCTCACCACAACCGGCAGTTCTATACCGTTTTCGATCAACTTGAAAATAGCTGCCCTGAAATCCCTCAAGGAATGATCCTGAGTTCCTTCAAGGATCACTATTTTTCCGGACATTTTCCGTAATTCATTGATATTCAGACCGTCAAAACTCTGATAATTAAATTCCCTGTTATTATCTTCAATAACACTTAATTGCAGCGGAAGATCTAAATCTTCTTTCTTCTTTCCCAGAAACAAATAATCTACAGCAGAATCATCTATAATCCATTTATCATTCTCAGTATCATATTTATATCCGATACTTTCCAGCATTTCATTAGTGATCTTCTGCTCAGCAGAGCCAACAATAACCCTCGGTACTTCTTTTACGCCGAAATTCAGAACCTTACCTGACTTACGGCGGTTGAATTCAAAAGGATTCACCGACGGTCTCTCAACCGGTTCACTTCTTTCTCTGTTCTTATGCCGGTCATATCTTTCCAGGAGCTTTTTGGCGAACGGAGCTTCAAATTCCGGAGGTTCTGTTAACGAAACCCTAATCGTATCTCCCAATCCGTCTTCAAGGAGTGTTCCGATACCGATCGCTGATTTTATTCTGCCGTCCTCACCCTCCCCGGCTTCAGTCACTCCAAGATGCAGAGGATAATTCATATTCTCCGAATCCATTTTATTCACAAGAAGACGGTAAGCCTGTACCATTACAATGGGATTGCTTGACTTCATCGATAATACAATATCGTAATAATTAAGGTCTTCGCAAATCCTTATAAATTCCAGTGCAGACTCAACCATCCCAAGAGGTGTATCACCATACCTGCTCATTATCCTGTCAGATAAGGAACCATGATTAGTGCCGATACGCATTGCTGTGCCGTTCTCTTTACAGATCTTCACAAGAGGAGCGAACCGTTCATATATTCTTTCGATCTCATTATTATATTCGCTATCCGAGTATTCAATAACCTTGAATTTTTTTCTATCGGCATAATTACCCGGATTAATCCTCACTTTTTCAACTATCCCTGCTGCAGTTTCAGCGGCATGCGGTGTAAAATGAATATCTGCAATCAAGGGATTTCTGTATCCCCTGTTCTGCAGTTCCTTCTTAATATTCTTGAGATTTTCAGCCTCTCTTATGCTCGGAGCAGTTATTCTGACATACTCGCATCCTGACTCGATTATCCTGACAGATTCTTCGACAGTAGAAGCCGTATCCATTGTATTCGTCGTTGTCATGGACTGGATCCTTATCGGATAGCTGCCGCCAAGAGGAAAATCACCGATATTAACGATCCTGCTATCCCGCCTCTGATATCCTGTCAGATTTTCACAGTATTTATAGCTGATGGTATCCATTAGATATCTGTTGTTAGTTTTAAATAAGTCTGAATTTTAGCTAAATAATGATTTAATGTCAAGCTGAATGCTTTGAACATAATAAAAAAATCCCCTCTTGAATTCACAAAAGGAGATTTTTTGAGAAAAATTAAAGTTAATCTTCAAATGATATTTTTCCGGTCTTTGAATTCCCGTAAAACATAGCATTGAATATATATCTGAAAGTGGTCTGTGCCTGCGCACGGTATACCGGATCAAAACCAATAAGGACTATTATCCCGTCACCATAAGATGCTTCAACCACATTCGCTTTTCCCTTGATATGCTGCCCGCCTTCAAGCCAGCCGCTTAAAAGCAGATCGTCGGTATTTGGATAACGCGAAACAACCTTTCCGCGCGAAACTTCGAACAGGTTTTGATTCAGAAAAAAGATATTTCCAGCAGCAGGAAGACCATAGGCGATAGGATTATTAATATTATTACTTGTTTTGAGTATTGATCCGGGAGCGGATATTTCTTGCCTCTGGTTTGCAGGCATAGTTGAAAGTGCATTTCGCACACCAAGCCCGAAAGTATTTATCGCAAACTGATTTGAATTCCCGAAGGTTATTAACGTACCACCGTTCCTGACAAATTGTTTCAGATTCTCAACTCCCTCCAGACCAATACCGCCCTGGTATTCAGGAGGTGTATTTCCTCCCCTGCCGTCGACAATTGATCTCTCATTGTCATTAGGAAACAGGATCGCACTGAATTTAGCATTAAGCTCACCTTCTTTAAACACATCATTTTGAGCTGATACCATATCAAATTCAAATTTTTCCAATGTCCAGCGAGTCCATCCTTCGTTCATATTGCCTGTCCATGCTTTAAACAAACCAACCTTAACAGTATCCAGTTCATAACCGTTCATTGATTCTGATGATTGTCTGGCGGTAAGATCAAAATTCAATTCCTCAGCAGCAGCCCTGATCAGATCATCTTTTCCGCTCCTGCCCGAAATAATAACAGTGCCTGCCGGATATTCTATATTGCCGTCAACAAAATTCTCGCTCGTCCAGTATACTTTTATTCCTTCTTTCAGGAACCTGTTCAGAGCAATATACATGGCATTAGTGGCATGCGACACTAAATATCCGTTAGGAGCTGACCCTTCGGCAATAACCGGAGCTTTTACCTCAGATTCATTCATCATCTCCGTCTTCACATCAAACCTTGTATCTACCCATTCGACATCCACTCCCATCAACAGAGGCAGTGTATGAGCTACTTTATCATAAGGTCTTTTTAAGGGACCGCCCGGGTATTCTCTCAATTCAGGATAAACCTGCTTTTCCAGTAATGTCTTGGCAAAACTGTAAAACGGCTGATTCATAAAAATTACTGCACTTCCGGTTTCAAAGTTTTTTCCGTTCACCGTAAAGTCTTCAAGTGCTTTATGCACCTCAACTTCACCCATGCGGAGTATATCTATCATCCATTTTGTTGTATATGGATCTTTCTGTTCGGAAGGTATAATGACAGCAAAAGTATCTTCTTTTTCCTTTACGGAATTTTTGAATACCTGGTAAAAATTAGATAACCAGACCTCTCTGTTAAGCGCTGCATTCTCAAGAGCGGCCATTGCCGCTTCATGAGTATAATCGACAATATTTCCTAAAGTCCACTGCCCTCCTTCCCAGGGTAGCGGGAAAAATAATGAACGGTCTAAAAGTCCGGAACGTTCCAATGTCCTCGGTGGAACCTCAATCGGAGCTGCTATAGTTACGCTTGCAGTTTCTGTTAATATCCTCACTGCTCCGTGATAATGATGATATGCCCGGCCTGGAGTCCACGAATCATACCTGCGGTTTGCATCCACACCGGTATATCCTTTGGCAACAAGACGGTTCTGCATAAAAGTACCGAGCATATTGACATTTGCCTGTAATATCGGATCGATATTAGGTTCCCACGGATCAGTAAAAGGCGGGACAAATATTCTCGCTCCGGTTCCACCCATCTGATGCTGGTCAACTACGATCTGGGGATGCCATTTATTATATAGATAATTTATCGAATGCTGTGTTTCTTTCTGAGTGAACATATACCAGTCACGGTTATTATCATGGCCGGTATATTTGTGATATAAATATGGAAGTGATGAACCTTCATATTCGGTATCAACATATTTTCTCCACCAGTCTACCACCATTTCTACTCCATCTGGATTATGAAACGGAGTCAACACAAGGATCACATTATCTAAAATTTTGTTTATATAGGGAGAATTTTCACTCGTCAGTCTGTATGCAGTGCGGATACCTGCTAAATACGGGCCCACTTCAGTTGCGTGGATGCTCTCATTAATACCGACGATAGCTTTACCTTCAAGAATTATTTTCTGTGCATCCTCATCGGATATTTTTCTCGGATCAGTCAGTTTATTGTTCATTTCGCGGTACTTTTCGAGATTCTTTATGTTGCTCTCGGAAGAAATGTATGTCATATACATTGGATTATCCTCGGTAGTTCTTCCGACTTCTTCCAGAACAATTCTCCCGGAGGCCGCCTCGAGCTTTTTCAGATACTCGATCACTTCATCAGGATGAGCCAGCTTTTTATCCTCACCGATCTCAAAACCGAAATGGCTTGCGGGGGTTGGAATATCCCCCGGCTGAGATGAACAGCTTATTATAAACAGCGGAATAATAAATATGAGTAATATTGATTTTATATATAAATTCATAAAACCTCCCAAAAAGTTTTTATGATTGTTTCATCAGAAATTTTCTGTAATAACCATATGTAGAAGCAAAAATAAATACTGTCGTAACACTTAAAATATATATCTTAAGAAATTGAATATTAAATGTATAGACAATAACTAATAACGCTAACAGGCAGGCAGTTAATTTACCGGTTAAATTTGAAATAGGAATGAAGCCACGTTTTCGCATTATATAACTTCCGGTGATCAGGATCAAAACATCCCGGAGAATGATCAATAAGACTATCCAGAAAGGTAGGTCACGGAAAAACATCAAGGCTATGCACAAGCTGATGGCGCCAATTTTATCAGCGACTGGATCCAGTATTTTACCAAGCTCGGTTACCTGATCAAATTTTCTGGCAAAATACCCATCAAAAATGTCTGTAAATACAATTAATAATATCGTTATCACTAACTTAAAATCAATAATTCTTGTTGACACCAGATAGAACAAATAAGGCATCAACAGAATTCTTAATATCGACAGCGAGTTAGGTATATTGGTTATATCTTTTAAAATACTCTCGGATCTCATCTATTCAACTTTAGAATTTATCTAATTTTAAGTTATTTTTTACTTAACAACACTATTTAATATCGAATTAAACACGATCTTAAAAGATGCAACAGGCTGCGCACGGAATACAGGCTCAAAACTAATCAAGGTCACTTTTCCATTTCCTGCCTCTTCATAAACAATAGCCGGAGTGTTGGTAATTGCTTCGGAACCCATTATAAATCCTGAGACCAGAGGATTAGTCGCAGGGAACCGTCCCAGTATTCTTCCCTGATCAGCTCTGAGGATATTGTTGTTCCTGAAAAATATCGATGTATTCTCCTGCATACCGTATGTAACCGGATGAGATGTATCCACATTTATTCTAAGCACTGAACCCGGAACTGAAAAAACCTCTCTTGCCGGAGTTGCATTCCTGATCCTCAGACCAAGAATCTGACTTATCTGATTGACTGTATTAGACCATGCGACAACTGAGCCTCCGCCACTCACAAAACTCTTCAGAGCCTGCTGTATCACAGCCTGAGCCGGATTACCCTGCTGAGCCTGGCCACCTCTGCCGCCTCTACCGCCCTGCTGACGGGGCAATGTAATAAAAAGAAGAACATCAAAATCATTATTTAAACCGGCTCTTTCAAAATTCTGCATATTCACCAGTTCATAATCAAATTCGTGCTTTTCCAGAAGCCATCTCATCCATCCCACAGGCATGCTTCTGGGATCATCGACCAGACCTATTCTCGGTTTAGTCAACTCAACATTTCCCGGTTTATCAGTCGATGCTGTACCGACTATTTTCAAGGACATCTCCTTCTTCATATTTTCAAGATCATTCGAGAGATTCCCCTGGTCATTTAAGATGATCGATCCCGGAGGGAGATCAAAACCATCAACAGAAACTTCTTCCGTACTCATGGATAGACTATATCCGTTCTTAAACAGCCTGTTAACTGCCTTAAAATGATCAACAGAGTTTGCTCCGATATAAAACGTTTTTGCCTCTGCAGAAGTAATCCCCTCGATAACCGGTTCAGCTATAGTATAAGGATCTGCATTTACGGTAAACTCTTCATCAATTTTATCATATTCGACACCCATCTGCATGGGCAGGGTCCAGCCCGTTATATCGTATGGCCGTCTGTTATCAGGATAATTCTGAGGCATCATCAAACCAAGAATATTCTGTCTGCCCGGCTGCGAAAGATATAATATTAAACTTCCCTCAGGATATGTTTTACCCTCTGCGGTGAATTCTTCTTTTGCAATAAAGAAATCCGTATCCTGTTTAAGCATAGTTTCTGCAAAATAAACCATTGCACCTTTGTCATGCTGGTCTGCCGGAAGAATATAAGCAAACGGTTTTTCATTTTTACCTTTTTCTATCGTCTCTTTATTCATCGTATAAAAATTCTTTACAAAAGTATCCCTGTTTCTCGCAGCTGCTTTCAAAAGCGCCAGTGCCGCAATTCTGTCCTGCTCAACAATATCTCCAATAGTCCACGGCCTGTCACCTATCCATGGTACAGGGTAATTTATTGTTGCTTCAGGTTTAGGTCTGTTTCTTATGCTTTCAATCTCTGCATCTGTGGGTATAATAGGCGAAGCCAGGCCTGCACTTGCAGTTTCGGATAAGATACCTATCATATTGTGGTAATACGGAGCTGTTCTCATACCTCCATGCCACCACATTGTAAAACGTGACTGATTCTCTACCCAGGGATAACCGCCGGCAATCAGGTCTGTATTAAAATATCCTCCGATCAACTGAAGACCCCGAACGATCTGCGGATGGATAAGAGGATTGACCGGATCGGCAAACGGCGGGAGAAAAAACCTTGCTCCTGAATTTCCCATCTGATGCATGTCAAAAATAATTTCCGGAAACCACTCTTCGTACATCTGTTTAGCTATAATATTCGACTCTTTCTGTGTGATCATATACCAGTCGCGGTTATTGTCATGTCCAGTATATTTATTATAGATCCTCGGTAATCCGGTAACATTTACCCCCGGACCCGGATTCTGGCCCATATAGTGATCGGATTCAAGTTGAACTCCGTCAGGATTCGCACTCGGGAAAAGCACAAAGATCACATTGTCAAGTATCTGTTTTACTATGTAATCATTTCCGGTTGCAAGCTGATAACCGAGAATAGAAGACATCTGTGTAGCGCCTAATTCCGTCGCATGAAGACTAAAGGACATTAATACGACTGCCGGCGCTTCTTCCACTATCTTTGCCATCTCCTGAGGTGTAGATAGTCTGGGATCAGCGAGTTTCCTCTGGTATTCCTTAAATTTCTCTTTATTCTTCAAATTTTCCGGTGAAGATATAAGCGCAACGATCATAGGATTACCCATTTCGGTTTCACCAACCTCTTCAACCTCAATTCTATCTGAAGCTTTATCCAGCTCATGAAAATAACTATATATCTGTTCCCAGTTTGCCATTTTATAGTCTGTCCCCGGTTTGAAACCGATAACTGACTCGGGAGTCGGAACTGATGTAGGATTAACATCACTTACCTTAAATTCGCTTTGAGAACACGCAAAAAAGACTAAAACAAAAACGATAAAAAGACTTAAAACCAATCTGTTATGCTTCATTTGGCCACCTCTATGTTATTTTTACTAATTTTTGCTGTTCCGAATTGTAAATTAACTTCTTGGATAAGGAAAAACAGAGGATAAAAACATCTGCATATTCATTATTATTCTACAAAACTATGATAAATAAATTCAATAATTCCCCGGATATAAATCCTAATAGTTCGTTACTTAGATATCATTTATAATAAAAACAATATAATAATAAACAAACGGACTCACAAAGATCAGACTGTCAAATCTGTCAAGAATTCCTCCGTGCCCGGGAAGAATTGAAGAAGAATCTTTTATGTTCGCTTTTCTCTTGATAAATGATTCAAACATATCCCCCAGCTGCCCGAGTACACCTATAACTGCTCCAAGCATTATCCCATGAAAAAACGAAAGCTCCTGAAAAAAGACATATTTGACAAGCAGTACAGCAGCGATAGCGCTGATAAATCCCCCTATTCCCCCTTCTATTGTCTTTTTCGGACTGACTTGGGGAAATAGCGGATGCTTGCCAAAAGCCTTACCCGAAAAATAAGCAAGAGTATCCAGAAACCAGATGGATAGAAAAATTGTAATTATCAGTTTACCGCCAATATTGTATCCTGAACTGAATTCATACTCTCTTACCAACAATAAACTGCTGAGAAAAATAGAGGGATAAAGAGTTGATAGACATCTGAATGATGTCTCAAAAAGCTGGTTTTCTCCATACCTGATGACAGCGTCAAGAAATAAGACACTGAAATAGCATATCAGAATGATCAATAAATGAGATCCAGCAAATAAATAGAAATCTAATATTATTATAAATGAAAATAAATAACCGGGAATATCCGGATTAGAAAAACCCAGACTCGAACCCATCAACTGCATCTCCGCTACTCCAAGCAGCAGCATTAACAGCAGAAGTCCAAAGAAATACCACTGACCTACAAAACTGATGAAAAGAATTAACGGACCGCCGATAAAACCGACGATCAGCCTGTTTCTCAAGTTTTTATCCCAGGAAATGCTCATTTTCAGGTATGTTGTTTAATGAAGATTTCTTAGTATCAATATACGGGAATTAAATTTTTAAATAAAGAGATAATATAGAAAATATTATAAATAATATGAATATTTACCTTAATAATAAAGCAGCCAGCCCCAAAACCATACCGATCTTCAGGTATTTATTTGTTTGTGACAATACTTCCTGATCCCGATTTCTCAAATATCTTACCATTAATCCGATTATCAGCAGATCGACTCCGCCAATCACTAAAACAAGGTAATATATACTATAATTGAGAAAGAAATATGGAATAAGTGTAGCTATTATCAATAAAGTAAAAATCACCATTGATATATAAATCGAAACACTTATACCGTATTGTATAGGAAAAGTATTCAATCCGGCTCTTTTATCTCCGGTTATATCTTCAATGTCTTTTAATATTTCCCTTCCCAGATGATATAGAAAAGAGAATATAGCAGGAACAATGATTAGTTTTGCCGGATCAGCAGCAAAACCTCCAAAAATAAAGGCAAGGCCGGTGAGTATACTGACGATCATATTTCCCAGAAGCATTATCTTCTTAGCCCAAACATTATAGACCATCAATAATACAACTGTCAGTACCGCAATAATAAGAGTTTTTGTGTTAATTAAATAACTTAGTATTGTTCCCGTGAGGAATAGGAACGTTCCCCAGAATATACTTATTGAAACTTTTATTTCCCCGGCTGCCAGAGGCCTGTCGGGATTATTGATCCTGTCTATTTCAGCATCAAATATATCATTAAAAACATTTCCGCCAGCACAGATCAGAGCGCCGGATAATCCTGCTATCCAAAAAGGTAAGAAGGAATATTCAAATACAACAAAATTGTAACCGATCCAGACGGAGACCGCTGTGATCATACAATTTACGGGCCTTGTTAATATGATCAGGTTTTTCATAATTTATAATTAAAAGTAATTCTGCAGAAAGAAATGTAATTTTGCCGTTGAAAATGTATCAGATTTACTTAATCCAAGGTCAAATCCTATTATTCCGGCTTTTGAGTCGATTCTCATCCCGAATCCGTACCCGAATATTTTCCGGGTAATATCTCCTGAGTTCTGGTAGAATCCGCCATCACTAAAAAGGAATATCCTTGAATATCTGGATAATATATATCTAAGTTCATGATTATACCAGAAAATTTTATCAGCAAGGAACTGTTTTTCTTTATATCCCCTGACCGTTCTTGATCCGCCCAGGTACCATTTTTGTGTAATTGGTATGTTATTTTGATTGTTTTTTGTCTGACGGAACGAGAAATTTGTAAAAGATACGGCTTGCCCCCTCAATGGTAAAGCAAAAGCAAGATCCGCTTTAATGATCTTATCCGCAAATGAATCCTGTCCATCTAATGTTCCTGCGGAAAGTTTCCTCTTTTGTTCAGTCAATGAACTGTAATAATTTATTCCTTTACTCGGATTGTTCAGATTATCCATATTTGTATAAGAAAAACCAAATTCGTATATAGTATTGCTGCTTTTCCGCAGGTTGAAATATTCTACACCCTCATTTTCCGGGAATACCTGTTCTTTGCCGAATATAGCATGTGCAGTAATGAAATTTGTCAAACGGTAATGAATCCCCACTTCAAATTTCCTGGTATTATAACTTGAATCCTGAAAATCCTGATTAAACATCAAACTTAAATTGACCGGCTGGTTCAGTATCCATGGCTCTAAATAACCAATATTGATAAGTTTTGTATTCCGGTCTAACTTTCTCCACTCTGTATTGAATTTTCTCCCGCTTCCAAGAAGGTTCTCCGATTCATAGCTGAATTCACCGATATAATATCCTTTTTCAAAGTTACCGTCCGGTACATATCCTAAAATTCCCCTGAAATTGTTAGCCGGTCTTTCAATTATTTTGATCTCGACAACAGATTTGCTGTTTTTCGATTCATACAGATCAATATCTTCTACACTTTCGATAAAGGGTAAATTTCTTATCAGCTTCGCCGCTTCTTCCAGACTGCTGCTGCGGAATTTCTCACCGGTTCTCAGCCTGCTCTCTCTAATAAGAACATTTTCATTTGTATAGATATTACCGGAAACACTTACAGAATCAACATATGTCTGTTTTCTTTTTTCGATCCTCAAATCAATTGTCACATTTTTTAAATCTAAAGTATTACTTGATGCTATTCTGATATCATCATTATATATAATAACATATGGATATCCATCGTTCTCATATTTTTCAATGATCCCGGATATAATACTTTCAATTTCACTTTTTGAAGCTGCTGTATTATCCTTTAGCACTGACAGATCAATTAAATTTTCTTCATCATTGATCAAATTAACTTCTTTTATCCTGTATAGCGGGCCTTCATCAATAATCACAACTATTTTTTTGAAACCGCCTGGCAGATTACTATATTCTACTTTTTCAATTTTAGCTGAAAGGTAACCTTGGTCATTATACATGCTTATCAAGTTTTCAAACTTACTGATCAACAAAGTTTCTCTTATCTCGCCCTGCATATTTATGTTCAGGATATAAGATATCTCTTCTGCTGACAAAACTTTGTTGCCTCTTATTTCAAGATCACTGATTTTAAGAGTATTGTCCTGAGCAAAACCCGGATCATTCAAGTAAAGAGAAATAATGAATACTACTAATGTAAACCTGAGGACTGAATTAAAATAATACTTGAAGTTCAGCCCGTAAGTTGTTGATAGTCCTATCATATCTTGTTTTTCTGCTTCCTGTATATTTTACAGAAGTCAATAGGTTCTTTGATGTTCTGTAGTCTATTGAAAAATTCCAGCTGAAGTTATTGCCCGGCTGATTCCCTTCAGCAAAATCGTACGGCAGGTAATTACTATTATCTGAGATCACCTTGAAATATTCCACTTCTCCTCTTATTCTGCCTGATGTTAATATCCCTTTTTCAAAACCGGGTATTATTATATAATATTTTAGATCAAATTGCGGATTTTTACTGTCATTCTGGACAGCTCCGGCAAAACTGATCGATGACCGCCAGTTATTTAAGAATCTCAAATTCAGTTTCAAATCACTCTTGAATGTTGATATCTTATATTCTCTTTTGAATCCTGTATCAATCATCTTATTGTTTTCAAAATATCCGATATTCGACTCTAATGATGTATCATTATTTATTCTTGACAGGATCCTTACTGAGGTCTCGACATATTTACTCTCTTCACTTCTTGAAATATATTGATTATTGTTCAATTTTCTGTATTTCTGCCTCAAACGCAGATTAAATTTTTCATTGGATTCAAATAAGAAGATATCCTGATTTATATTCATAAGCATAAACTTATTTGTATTCAAAGCTTCTTCGCTATCAGGTTCATTATCTTCAAGATGAAGGACTGTTGAACTGCTGATATTATTCAAAAAATCCGGGAGGATGTTCTGTCTGTATCTCGATGGTTTAAATTCAAGTGAAAGACCGACCTTTTTTTTATTAATGGATGTTAATTTATCCGTAATATAAATACGCTTTTCATAATCCCCTTCAGGATCAGGAAAAAATTCATTATTCTGTTCATCAAAAGAATAGTTACCTCTGCCTTCTTCAACAAGTATGTATATCAGTTCCTTGGAGGGAATTTTTTCCGTAGAGAACTGGAAATTCATCATGGAATTAAGTATCCCGTTAAATTCAGTTGATTGTATATTAAAATCTGCAAGATCCGTATTTACTTTTTCACCTGTCGACCTGTAATCCCTGATTCTATTAACTAAATGGAGTCGGGTGTTCAGTCTTCTGCCAATATTCATCTCAGCATGATAGATGGTATTCCGTGCCTTTGAAGAAGGCTGATAGTTAATACTTCCGGTCTCATTGTGATCTCTTATCTGATATTGAGTATATATCAGCAAATTGCTATTGAATTCATATTGAAGCTTTCCGGACCAGTCATCAAAATTATATTCGGAATCATCTGGATAGTCTATTTGTTTTCTCTCACCTTCATACATCAGCGAAGGAGTAAATCCTTTGAAAAAGTAGAATGCTCCCGCTTTCTGCCTGTTCCATATCCTCTTCTCAATTTTTGTCTCTGATTCAATATCTTCATAATTATAGGTTAATCCCGATCTGTTATTCCTGGAAACATTCAGTTCGAGAGATTTCCTGTCTGAACTGAATCCATCTTTATTCTCAAAGATACCTAAACCCGGTTTAATTGAAAGTACTTCACCGACTTTATATTCTCCTTCGATCTCAAAAAGAGTCTCACCTGTGACGAACTGATTCTCAAGATCCCATTTCCTGTCGAATTCCACTTCCGTTGTGCGGTCTAACTGTGCAAAATTTCTGTTTGAATGTCTGAAATCCGATTTTAAGGCAAATTTACCCATTGGGGTATTATTTATCCTCAGATCAGCCGGAAGCATATTAAAATTCAGAAAAAGGGCATCCCCATTATTGTCATTATCATCTATTGAAGAAAATGTATTTATATCATTGATCGAATAAGCATATTCTGCACTGATATTGATCTTGTTAAAAAGATTATTATAATTCAGATTCAAACTTGACAGAGTCTGAGATTCCGGAAGCGCCAAAGGTATAACCGGCAGGAAACGTCCTTTATTCTCACCGGAATACTCATAAACACCCAGCCTTACAAATGAATAATCACCGTTACCCTCACCCACATCTGAAAAAATAATATTGTAATCCGAAGAATCTGCATATATATAATATGTGAAATCACCTTCTGTGATCTTCATGTAATTTCCCTGACCGGAACCGACAAATTTAACACTTGATCTGTACGAACTTCTCTTATTATCCCCTGCTTCGGATAATATCTCAATGTCTTCATCCGCAAATTGAAGTGCAATAGGTCTATCTTTGTTGTCCGACTCGCGGATCAAAGAAAATGAATACTTTAAATTACCCTGGCGGTCTGAGTTATCTAAAATTATATTGTAAAATTCCTTTTTATAATTCTGATCAGAATAGAGATAATCAGCAACTATTCGCGAATCTGCAGTTATCAGCCTGTTTCGCGTAAAGATGAGCTGGCCGGCAGCATAATCAATTGTATAGTCATTTTTCTCGCCCCTGAGCATTTCCACACCGTCAATATATACCTTCTCAGTTCCTGAAATAATAATTATATCTCTTTCTCCGTTAAGGCCGGTTAATAAATACGGCCCCTGATTACCCTCAACTCCCTGTATTTTTAATGACCTGTAGATACCTTCGCCCGATGCAAATGAGACTGATACATTATTTTCATTTATATATGTCGATGCAGATACACCTTTAAGTTTTCTGTTATAACTCCCGAATAGAGATTTATTGTTATTTAGATAAAGATCTCCGAATTGCGAATTGAAACGGGGACCGCTCATGTTTATGAAAACTTTATCGATCTCGCTTAAAGTTCTTGTATTCCCTTCAGGCTGTAACGGAGTGTTCTGATCGGTTAACACCGCCTTAATATCATAATCACTGCCGATTTTACCCAGTATCTGCATATTTAATCCGGATGATAATTCAAGTCCTCTGTTCGTTCCGAATGACAAAGCCCTTGTTATACTCCCGCTTTTATATAATTGTGAATCATCAATTTCCTGTGTCCTGAAATCAGTACTTATTATTTGTTCCAGTCCTGAAATTTCTGATATAGTTGAATCTGCATATCTCATTTCCCTTGAATAATAAGCTTTTCCAATTGCGACAGGAGCTGTTATTCCGAAAACTCTTAACTCTATTCCTGCTCTGAGCGGATTCCGGAACATTACTCTGCTAGTTTTTGGATCAAAAGTGAAATCGGGTTCACTTAGGATAATACTGTTTTCGGTTACACTTAATGAATCAATATCAATTATCGTAGAATCAAGAGTAATCAAATCTGTAGTGTTTTCGATCCGAAATGAATAAATCTTGATATTTGGATTAATTGGATTGGTCAGAGTATTTTGCTGTGAAAATAATGGATTGTTACTTAATGCAGCAGCAAAAAGAATCAAAATTACAGCTTTGTAATTTAGTTTTCTTAATTTATTCATATATCATTTTTCAGACATCCTGAAAACATATATATTTGACGACTCCATATCCAGAACAAATACCAGGTTATCCTTAATATCTACATCTACCGGAGCTTTCATAGAGATATGATCTAGTCTTGAAATAAGGCTACCGGAGGCGTTAAATATCAGCACAGATCTTTCGATCAGATCACAAACATATATGTTTTTATTCTTATCCGCAGTAATTCCATAAGGAGATTTTATATGATCTTTACCGAACGATCCGATATAGTTTCCAAAATAATCAAATTCTATAATCTCATTACGTATTTTATCAACAACATAAACTTTTTCAGAGTCGTTTATATATATTTCACCTGCATCCAATATAGGATAGGAAGATGAGTTATGATCACCAAATATTTGAAGAAAGTCAAATCCTCTGTCAAATCTTACAATTCTGTTTTTTTCTGAATCCGACACAAACACTTCTTTAGTATTTGATATGTATAATCCTGCTGGAAAATTAAAGTTAATATCCGTATTACCGGAAAACTGACCTTCAATTTTTGAAACAAAATTCAAATTCCGATCATATTGAACAATTCTATGGTTATTTCTATCCGCAATATAAAGATTCAATCCGTCTTTTGCCCATATAGAGACCGGTTCATCAAACTGATCAATATTCCAGCCATAACCACCGATCTGTCTTTCAAATTCACCTCTATCAGTCAGTTTCTGAATTCTATTGTTACCTGTATCAGCAATATATATATTCCCCTGCAGATCAATTGACAAACTCATAGGGGAATTAAATTCACCCGGAGCATTCCCCCTTTCACCAAATATTGCTTCCAAATTGAATTCTATTCCCTGAAATGCGTAAAGATCACCGGTAAATATTATTAAAAGAAATGTAAAAATGATTTTTATTATGTTTTTCATAACTGACAGGAATAACTGAAATTTTTTATTGAACCTTTACATATCCGAAATCGTTCCAATAGTCATTAATTATATATATAGCCACATCATTATTTAACTTAAAATACCGCACATTAATCTTTAAATAAAAAAGCCGGAGCATAAACTCCGGCTTTTCAAAAATTGTATTTTTCATACAGTCATTATTTCTTCTTCTTTGATTTTGACCACAGCATCTATCTTGTTTGTAAAATCATCGGTCAGCTTTTGAACATCTTCCTGTGCCCTATACAAATCATCTTCTCTGATCTCTTTATCTTTCTCCATCTTTTTGAGCTTTTCAATAATATCTCTTCTGATGTTCCTGATAGCGATTTTTCCATCTTCACCATACCTTTTAACATGTTTGACAAGCTCTTTCCTTCTATCCTCAGTTAACTGTGGTATAGCCAATCTTATAATATGCCCGTCATTTGCCGGATTTAGTCCGAGGTCTGATTTCTGAATAGCTTTTTCAATCGCCTGAAGATTTGTTTTATCCCAAGGCTGAATAGTAAGCAGTCTCATTTCCGGAGCTCCGACTGTTGCAACCTGATTCAGCGGCATAAGCTGATCATAACATTCCACTTTAATATTATCTAATAATGCGGTTGTTGCTTTCCCGGTTCTGATCTGCGTAAAATCTTTAGTAACACTTGCCAGAGCCTTTTCCATTCTTTCTTCACAATCTAATAATAATTCGTCTATCATAGGGCTATATCTCTCTTACTAAGGTTCCTATTTTCTCCCCGGTAACTATTTTTAACAAATTATCGTTTTTCGTGAAATTAAAAACTATAATAGGGATTTTATTGTCCATTGATAGAGTAATTGCTGTGGAATCCATTACTTTCAGACCATCTTTGACAACATCCAGATATGTCAATTCATCATATTTAAAGGCATCCTTATGAAATTTGGGATCAGAATCGTAAACTCCATCAACATTGGAACCTTTTAAAATTATTTCCGCTTCCAATTCTACCGCGCGTAAAGCTGCAGCAGTATCGGTGGTGAAATTCGGATGACCGGTTCCAGCGGCAATTATAACGATCCTCCCCTTTTCAAGATGTCTCAAAGCTCTTCTTCTTATAAAAGGTTCGGCGATCTGTTCCATACTTATAGCAGTACAAACACGTGTCTGGACACCTAATTGTTCGAGATGATCCTGAAGTGCAATAGAATTCATCACAGTGGCCAGCATTCCGATATTATCACCGGTAACCTTTTCCATTCCTTCGGAAGCAGCAGTGACACCTCTGAAAATATTACCGCCGCCTATAACAATACCTATCTGCACACCAAGGTCATGAATTGCCTTGATTTCCAGAGCAACGGTCTGAATTGTATCATGATGTATACCGAATTCCTGATCACCGGCTAACAGTTCACCACTAACCTTCAGAATTATCCGTTTATATACAGCATCAGCCATACAATTTTATGTTTCTTGGGATTAATATTGAATGTATTACTCTTCGCCTAATCTGAACCTGGCAAAACGGGAAACTTGTATATTTTCACCAATTTTTGCTTTAAAATCGGCAATAATATCCTGCACAGTCTGGTTGGGATCTTTTATAAAAGCCTGCTCAAGCAAACATATTTCCTTAAAATATTTCTCAAGTTTTCCCTGAGCGATCTTATCTATAATTTTTTCGGGTTTGTTCTCATTAAGAGCCTGATTGCGGTATATCTCCAATTCATGATCTATAGTCTCCTGATCCAGATCCTCTCTTCTTATAACACGTGGATTAGAAGCTGCGATCTGCATTGCCAGATCACGTGCCAGAGATTTAAAATCATCTGTTTTAGCAACAAAATCAGTTTCACAGTTCAATTCAAGCATAACGCCGAGTTTGCTTCCCGGGTGAATATACGCCTCTACGACACCATCTGAAGCGATTTTACCTGCTCGCTTTTCTGCTTTTGCTCTTCCTTTTGTACGTAATATATCAACAGCTTTTTCAATATCACCCTCAGCCTCTGTCAGAGCATTCTTACAGTCCATCATGCCGACACCGGTCTTATCTCTTAGCTGTTTTACTAATGCAGCGGTTATTTCCATTTGTAAAGTATCTCCCAAAATTAAGCAGACTCAGCAGCTGCTTCTTCAACTGGTTTTTCAGATTTTTTCTCTGTAGCCTCTAAAATTGCATCTGCAATAACACGGGTAATAAGCTCTATTGATTTATATGAGTCATCATTACCGGGAACAGGATAATCTATATCGTCAGGATCACAATTTGTATCTACTAATGCAAATATTGGTATATCCAGCTTTCTCGCTTCTTTAACAGCGATCTCGTCTTTTTTTATATCTGTAATAAATAAAGCACCGGGCAATTTAGTCATATCCGTAATACCGCTTAACACTTTCAGCAGTTTAGCTTTATGTTTCTCAAGCTGTAGGACTTCTTTTTTCGTCAGCTTATCGTATGTACCGTCAATTTCTTTTTTCTCAAGATTGTGAAGGTATCTGATATTTTTTTTGATAGTAACAAAATTTGTTAATGTACCGCCCAGCCACCTCTCATTAATAAAATACTGTCCACATCTTTGGGCATGGAATTTAATGATTTCTTTAGCCTGCTTTTTTGTACCGACAAAAAGGACTTTTTCGCCTCTCTTGACGATCTTTACTAAAGCATCACATGCATCTTCCAGGTATTTCTGGGTTTTCTTAAGATCTATTATGTATATTCCACTTCTTTCCAAAAATATAAAATTCTGCATCTTTGGATTCCACCGGCGGGTTAAATGTCCGAAATGAACACCAGCACCCAATAAATCATCAATACTTACATTTGGCATATTTAATATAACCTTCCAAACAAAATTAACGTTTTGAAAATTGAAAGCGTTTTCTTGCGCCTTTTTGACCGTATTTCTTACGCTCAACCGTACGGGCATCTCTGGTCAAAAATGGGCCTTTTCTCAATTTCACTCTGAAATCTTCGCTCACCTGTGCAAGAGCTCTTGAAATACCGAGCTGCAGTGCTCCAGCCTGTCCTGAAAGTCCACCACCTCTGATATTTGCTATGACATCATATTTACCAACCTCTTCAAGATAATCAAAGGGTTTATTTACATGCATTAATAATGTCTCACGCTTGAAATAATCCATAGCGCCTCTTTTATTAACTGTGATCTCGCCTTTTCCAGGTAATAACCTAACCCGTGCTATAGCGTCTTTACGCCTTCCAACTGAACTATAAACTTCCATTTATACCCTGATATTTTAATTGTTTATTTCCAATACTTCCGGTTTTTGAGAACTATGAGGATGATCCGGACCCGCATAAACCTTAAGTTTTTTAATTGTGGATCTCCCAAGACTATTTTTGGGAAGCATTTTCTTTATCGAATTATAAATAATGAATTCCGGGTTCTTTTCTCTCATATCCTTTAACGATATAGATTTCAAGTGACCAATATATCCAGTATGTCTGTAATACATTTTCTGGTTTTCTTTGTCACCTGTTACGCGTATTTTATCAGCATTGATAATTATTACATAATCACCTACATCTATATGAGGAGAAAATACCGGTTTATGCTTACCTCTTAATATTGAAGCAACTTT
>JBHPLC010000080.1:0-8467 GCA_042564455.1 Candidatus Zhuqueibacterota bacterium
ATCGGGAAATTTTATCAAATCGAAATCGATGAATCGCAGGTGAAGTTTGAACTGCCTCCCAATCCTGAATACGGTGATCTTGGAATAGGATGTTTCTTTCTCGCAAAAGTGTTAAAAAAGTCTCCGGCTGTTATCGCTAAAGAATTATCTGAAGCAAATTTGGATATAAGTTATATAAAATCCTGGAATCCTGTAGGGCCGTATTTAAATATTAATATAGAGATAACGGAATTCTTCAAAAAATTGTATCAGGATGTTATTGAAGCAGGATCAAATTTCGGATGTGCTCCCGGGAAGTCGGATAAAAAAGTAATGATCGAATATTCTGCACCCAATACAAACAAACCGCAGCATTTAGGGCATATCAGGAATAATGTTCTCGGTGTTGCCATTTCCAATCTTCTTGATACTGCCGGGGAAAATGTAGTAAAAGTTAATCTCGTTAATGACAGAGGGATACATATATGTAAATCGATGTATGCTTATGATAAGTGGGGAGAAGGACAAACTCCTGAAACATCAGGGAAAAAAGGTGATCATTTTGTCGGTGATTTTTATGTAATGTTTGAAAAAAAGGTGAAGGAAGATCCCGGACTTCTTGAAAAAGCCCAGGATATGCTTCAGAAATGGGAAGATGGTGATAAAGAAGTTGTGAGTTTATGGCAGAAGATGAATAATTGGGTTTATGATGGATTTGATGAAACTTATAAAAGACTTGGATGTGAATTTGACAAGATATATTATGAAAGTGAAACATACAAATACGGCAGAGAAATTGTATTAAAAGGCCTGGAAGAGGGTAAATTACTTAAGAATAAAAATGGCGATATTGTTGTTCAGTTACCTGAATTTGATACAACTGAAAAAGTTCTTCTGCGAAAAGACGGGACATCAATCTATATTACTCAGGATTTGGGTACTACAGTAGGTAAATTCACCGATTTTGATCTGGACAGATCTATATTTGTTGTTGCGTCAGAGCAGAATCTTCATTTTAAGATCCTTTTTCATGTTTTAAAACTGCTTGGATATGAATGGGCTGACAGGTGTTATCACCTTAATTACGGTATGGTTTACCTTCCGGAAGGTAAAATGAAATCCCGTGAAGGCAAAGTTGTCGATGCGGATAATCTTATGGATGAATTATATGAAATGGCAAAGCAGGAAGTTCTTAAAAGAACAAGGGAAATGGACGAAGAGGAACTGAATAATGTTTCGGAATCGGTCGCTTTAAGTGCACTGAAGTATTTCATATTGAAGATACATCCGCAAAAAGATATACATTTTTCTCCGGAGGATTCTTTATCCTTCGAGGGTGCAACAGGGCCATTCGCTCAATATTCTTATGCAAGATTATCAAGTATTTTAAGAAAAGGTAAGGATAAACTAAAGGGAAAGCCTGATCCTGCTTACTTAGGGAATACTGAAGAAACAAAGTTGTTGGTGTTATTGGCACAATATCCTGATATAATTGCTGATTCTGCAGCCTCATTGAATCCTACGCGGCTGACATCATGGATATTCGATGTTTCCAAAGCAATAAACAAATTTCATCATGACCATTCGGTTCTCAAAGCTGACAGTAAAGAATTGATGATAGCCCGGGGTACCCTTATCAAGACTGCAAGGCAAATCTTAGGTAATGCATTGAGAGTTTTAGGGATTTCTCCTTTGGAAAGAATGTAATTTAATAATTATTAATTATGAATCAACCTTACATTCAAGGCACAGTTTCCATTATTACTTTCCGTAATGAGGAAAATGGCTATACGGTAGCGAAAGTAAAATGTCCTGACCTGGGCAGGAAGCCTGTGGCAATTATTGGGTATTTTCCTTCTATAGATGTTGGTGAAATAGCTAAATTCTACGGAGAATGGATAAATGACAAGAAATATGGCAGACAGTTTTCTGCTACCGGATTGGAATTTATTGTTCCGACTACAAATAAGGGAATACAAAACTTATTAGAGAAAGGTAAGTTCAGAGGGATCGGGAAAGTATACGCCAAAAGAATTGTTGAGTTTTTTGGTAAGAAAACGATCGATATACTGGAGAACAATCCTGATGAGCTGCTAAAGATAGACGGGATTGGGCCGGAGCGGATTGAACAGATAAAGATATCCTGGAATAAAAAGAAAGTGCTCAAAGACATAAATATTTTCCTTTCCGAAAATGAAGTGCCTCTGCATTTTGCTGAAAAGATATATAAGAGATACAAGAACAGATCCCTTGAAATTCTAAGAAACGATCCTTACCAGCTGACATATGATATCAGGGGGATAGGATTCGCATCAGCAGATAATATCGGTTTAAAAACAGGGATTCAAAAGGATTCCCCCCTCAGGATCAAAGCATTTATTGTTTTTCAGCTAAGAAAAGCATCAGATGAAGGTAATATTTATCTGCCAGAAGAAATGCTGATAGAAGAAGTTGTCAACTTCCTTGATCTGGATATAGAACTGATAAAAAATGCAATAAACTCACTGCATCAGGAAAATAAGATAATAGTTGAGGATAAAAGAATATATTTGAGATTTCTGAACAGTGTTGAGAAAAATATAGTCGTTAGATTGAGAAATATACTTAAATACAATAATGACAAAGATATAGAGGATATATATAAAGACATACTTAATGTAGAAAAAGATTTAAATATCCATTTTACAGATAAGCAAAAAGAAGCAATAAATGCTGCGGTAAAAGAAAAAGCAGTAATAATTACAGGAGGTCCGGGAACAGGTAAAACTACGATCATAAAGGCAATATTGAGCTTATTTAAGAAGTATAAGAAAAACATAAGGATGGCTGCTCCTACAGGGCGGGCGGCTAAAAGGATGGAAGAAACCTGCGGTATACAATCGCAGACCATTCACAGACTGCTTGAATTCGATCCCAGAGAACATAGATTTTTAAGGAATTTAAGCAGTTCACTTAAAGCGGATTGTTTGATAGTTGATGAATTTTCCATGGTTGATACGCCGTTGATGTCGGCGATTCTCTGTGGAATTGATGATAATACAAAGCTGATAATGATCGGAGATTCTGACCAATTACCTTCGGTAGGGCCCGGGAACATCCTGCGGGATCTGATTTCTTCAGAAATTATCCCGGTAATAAGATTAGATGTGATTTTCAGACAGGAAGAATCCAGCGACATAATTTTTTATGCGCATAAAGTTAATTCAGGTGAAAAAATAGATATAGACAACAGTAGAAACGCAAATATGTTTTTTGTGTATGAAGAAGATGCTGAGAAGGTAGCTCAGAAAATCAAGGATCTTGTATTGAGAAGAATACCTGAGAAATACAATTTTGATCCGTTAAGAGATATACAGGTACTGACACCGATGTATAAAGGTGAAACCGGGGCAATTAATCTGAACAATATTCTTCAGAATACTCTGTTGAGCTCAAACAAACAGGTGATCAAAAGAGGAAGATCCTTTTATGTAAACGATAAGGTAATGCAGATAAAGAATAATTATAATAAGGATGTTTTTAACGGTGACATCGGATTTATTGTCGATATTGATACTGTCGAAGAAGTGATAGAAATAGATTTTGATTCAAAGAGAATTGCTTATTCTTTTGATGAGCTGGATCAGCTTGTTCATGCTTATGCGGTTACGGTACATAAAAGCCAGGGCAGTGAATATAAAGCTGTGATCTTGCCTTTGACCACTCAGCATTATATAATGCTGCAGCGAAATTTATTATATACTGCGATAACACGTGCAAAAGAGCTAATGATAATTGTCGGGACAAAAAAAGCTCTAAACATTGCGGTAAGTAATAATAAGATCGAAAAGAGGTATACGAGTTTAGCGGATAAATTACGAGATCCTTCAAGTGTGCCGACGCAGCTGAGTTTTATAGACAAAGATCCGGAACAAGAAATCATCGGATATTGACCTTGCAGTATTCAGAAATCCACAAATGGGATGTATCGCCAAAAGAAGCAGTGGAAATCCAGAAAAGACTATCTGATAAAATAGTCTTATGTCCGTTATCCGGAGATGTGAATTATATAGCAGGTGCGGATATTTCATATGTAAAAAATTCCGATAGATTATATGCGTCAGTATTAATTTTCGAATATCCGTCGTTAGATTTGATCGAAACAGGCTCCACGGTCTCTGAACCTGCTTTTCCATATATTCCCGGCCTGTTGAGTTTTCGTGAGATCCCGCCGCTTTTAGACTGTTTTAAGAAGATAGAGATTAAACCGAACCTTATTATCTGTGACGGTCAGGGATATGCACACCCCCGCAGATTTGGTCTGGCCTGTCATTTAGGTCTGATATTAAATATTCCGACAATCGGCTGTGCAAAAAGCCGTTTAACAGGTCATGGAGATGATCCGGGTAAAAGAAAAGGGAGTTATACAGTTCTTACAGATAAGAATGAAAAGATCGGATATATTTTACGAACAAAAAACAATGTTAAGCCTGTATATGTATCTTCCGGATATTTAATTGATCTTGAGGATGCTGTAAGATATATTCTCGGCTGCTGCAGGGGATACAAGCTTCCTGAACCGACAAGAAGAGCTCATTTGGAGGTAAACAAGCTCAGAATTAATGATAAAACAGCATAAATTGTCCGGAAATCAGCTAAAAAAGTGAAAAAACATGAAAATATGTTAGATTTTTCTTGATTTAAGAATATTTAATTTTTATGTTAATAATTGCTATTGGTTTCCTTCCTTCATGATTTTTCCAAATTGAAACATAAAAAATGTAACTGAGAGGTTTATTATGCCTTCAATGGAATTACGTTTTATTGCTACCGGAAAACCCATGACGCCTGATATAAATCCGAAAATTGACAGGGAAGCCAGCAGGAAAGGAGTTATGCAGTCAGGTGTTGAAACAAGAGGTGACCTTAACAGGCTAATTCAAGAGGAAATTGTTCCATCCTTGATGGAAATTGGCCGAAATGCAACAAAAGTTGTAAGTTCAAAAGGTGCAGGTATTGACGTTATGGCATAGCTTGAAAAGCTTAAATTGATTACAATATTTTCTGATATAAATAGATAAGCCGCTTATGGTAAGCGGCTTATTTTATTTTTATAGAGTTGATTCTGTTTAAGAGGTCAGAAGTATCTATGAATTATCTATTTTGTATAACTTCCTGAGGACTGCGGTATATTACAGACCTGGTCTTCAGATCATATCTGTCTCCGGAATTGAGTATAGTATAATGAACAGAATCGGAATATGCAAAAACCTGATTGTAATCATGTACGGCTACTTTACTTCTTCCGATAACCTCAAATTCATCCTTCTTCACTACAATCGCAGTTGATTCGGATATACCTATACCGATCAGATCGGGGTATTCAAGTATTATCTCTTTCAGATCGTTCCACCTGTTACGAGCGTCGATATGCTGGTCAATTGCAGATTTTTTCAGGAAACTGAATCCGATCCTGTGAAGAGGTTTAGGCGCCATCATTGTAAAGTTGTCTGATTCTGCACCTCTTGCCAGAAATGAACCCTGAATTGATGCTCCCGCCGAAGATCCGCCTATTACACCGCCGCGGTCGAGGACTTTATGAAATTCTCTATAGGTCAAGGTATTGTAATATGCATCAACTATTCTCCATTGTCTTCCTCCGTTGAACCAAACACCGGTCGCCTCACGAAGGTCTCTGACAAATTCTTCTTTATCTGCTTCTTTCGGATCAATGGAATGCAGCATTTTGACATTTTCCACTCCGCGCCGTTTCCATGATCTGGTAACAGATGTGTCTTCATAGGTTTCTCTTCCTCCGGCAGTGGGGACAACGATAATTTTAGCTTTTTCAGGACCGCCTGCCAATTCAATAAAATTGTCAAGAATGTCTCTCGTGGATCCTCCGCCAACGATAAACAGGGCGCCGTTTTCCGGGCCGTATTCCGGAACCTGATTTACAAAATCCTGTGGACAGGCGAAAAAAGATGAAGCAAGCAACAAGCAAACAAAAAATAAGAACTTCAGCCTCATTAGATCCTCCAGGCATATTATCACTAAATTATATCTAATTTATACATTTATTAACATTTTATATTCAATGATCAATGTTTAATACCTATGGGTGATCCTGCCGGAGTAGGCAGGGGTTGAGTGATCAGTCGTTTAGACGGATCTCTCTGAAACTGTTCGATCATTACTTTTGAAAACAATAAATGCGCTTTCTGATTTTCATCAACCATCGTTTCGCTTGAATTTGAGATCCACTTTCTTAATTCGTCTAATTTTAACCAGGAAATTGCTCTTACCTGAGAAGACGCACCGCTATTAGCAGCAAGATCCATAAGTCCGTTGAGAACGGCATTATCTACTGTTCGTTGTATCACACCTTTAAGGTCTGATTTTCTGTTGGATTTCCATGTAAAATTAATAAGTTTGTCAATAATTTCGCCTAATCCCGGGTATTCAGGTGTTCTTGAATGATATTCGATCAATCTTGCGGCTCTTTCCGGATTCAGTATAAAGGGGACAACCATTCCGGCAGCGGTTTCAGCAGCTTCAACAGGATCGAAAGTAGGGCCTGTTCTGCCCTGAAAAAGTTCGGGAGTCTGGCCGAAACCCGGCGGTCTCGGTAAAATCAGGTTAATTATCCTTTCATCCAGGGTAAGAAAATCGGGTGAAATGGTTTCTAAAACAGCATCTAATGCCCGTCTTTGTTCTGCAGGCGGAACCAGATTCATCGGTTTATTCCAGTCACCTCTCATTGAATAATAATATTCTGCCCCTCCGATAACTTTTGATGCTGCTTCAACCTGAAATCTGTGAAACAGGTATACCGGAACAAGTACTTCTTCAAGTGCAGCGAGAGGGAAATCAGGTTTGATATTATTTTCTGAAAAATTCTCCAGGGCTAATTTACGTATTTGGATAACTCTTAAAAGTTCATCCACGGCATTTTCACCATTATCCCACAAATGATTGTAAGGGTGGGCGGAACCGGGAGATCTGGCATCCTGATCTGTGACATATGACAAGCCCGCTGCGGCAGCATCGGATAATATCTTATTAAGTTCATTTTTTTCAATTGCATTATCAGGGAAATCCTGATAAGCCCAGGCAACCATCACTTTATCCCATTCACCGATGCTCTCAGTATATGCATCTGAGAGGTCAATAGAACCGTCTGCAGCGATTTTAACTAATGGGTGAGGGTAATCCATTACACTGGATCTATTTTGAGTGCTTGACATATAATTATGATTAAATCCCAACGTATGACCTACCTCATGGCATGATAACTGTCTGATCCTTGACAGTGCCATATCATGCATCTGCGTGTTGGAAGGGGCACCATCTTCATAAGGAGATAATAAACCTTCTGCGATCAGGAAATCCTGCCTGACTCTTAATGAACCCAATGTGACATGTCCTTTAATGATCTCACCGGTTCTCGGATCAACAACTGAACTGCCGTAAGACCATCCTCTTGTTGAACGGTGAACCCAGTTTATGACATTGTAACGCAGGTCCATCGGATCAGCGTCCCCGGGCAGGATCTCAACCTTGAACGCATCTTTATATCCAGCCGCTTCGAAGGCCTGATCCCACCAGCGTGCACCTTCTACTAATGCTGTTCTGATAGGTTCAGGAGTCCCGTTATCAACATAATAAACGATGGATTCGACAGGTTCGCTTACCGCAGCATCAGGATTCTTTTTGCTAATTCTGTGGCGGTTGGCAAATCTTTTTGTTAAAGGTTCGTCTATTTCTGTTGCATAATCAAGATAGCTTGTACCCGAAATGCCGGAACGCGGATCAAATTCCCTCGATTCAAAATTATCATCGGGCAGCTGCACAAACGAATAGTGCTGTCTTACAGATATTGATCCCGGATCAGGGGAGACACTTCTTACAAAATTACCACCTGTTTCACCTGTAAATGTGGTTATTACTTCAAATTCAGTGTTAAGAGGGAAGTTTTTGGTACGGGGAAGATAGAACGCTGACTTAGACGTGTCGAATTTGTATGTACCCTGGTTTGAATTCTTCAATGTCTGAATAACACCATGTCCATCCCTGAGTAAGAAATCCGAAGCATCGACCAAAACTCTTTCATTTTCTTCTGCCTCGATCTTAAATCCCCAGATCACAGATCTTGCGAATGCGTCTTCAACAGCCCTGATCTCGAAATTGTTATCCGAATTCGCCCGGAATGAATAATTGGGCTGCACAAGCAGTAATTTTGGTCCGATCCGCTGAAATTCAACTATCTTTGTTCCTCCTAATTGAGCTCTGTCCAGACCTATATCATTAGAGCCAAGACCGGCTGATAAGGATACAATATAAAGGAACTCAAAATCAAATTTATCGATTTCCAACCATATTTTTCCGGTTGCTTCATCCCAATAATAATCAAAAAAGCCTGTTGATTTCTGCATATTCCGGGTTTTTTCGCTTATTGTAACAGTTTGACCCCAAAGATTAAAGGCGATCAAAAGAATTGCCAAAATGA
>JBHPLC010000081.1:0-8466 GCA_042564455.1 Candidatus Zhuqueibacterota bacterium
GAGAAAGACATTATTGAATGGAATGTTAGGTACATTTCTAATTGTACTGATGAGTACACTGGTGAGTACGGAGGTTTTCGCTCAAAATAAACCATTCTCTATAAGTTTCGGTGGAGGGTTCGGGGACTTACCGCTTTCAGATGTAATCGACTTTACAAAATCAGCCGGATTGCAAATTTCGGATGGCGGTAGAAGGTATGTTTCATTTGACAAAGATGACCATGGGCGAAATATTGACCTGAAGATCGTTTATCGTATCAATGAATTGACAAATGTTGCCCTGCATACCGGGAGAATTTCTATCAGAGCATCCGGAGTGACCAATCATATCTGGTTTGGGGGAATTTCAGCTACCGTTGATGAAGACTGGAAATTCTCAGCTATTCCGGTCGGCGTCTCGTATGAAATAGTGTTTGCAGACCGTAACAGCAGGTTTCTGCCAGTAGTCGGCGTCGGTCCATCGTTTTATATCAGCCGAATGACAAGGATAGACAGGCCTGTCACTATATTTCAGAACGGATTTTCTTCTGAAGGTGATGAGATTAACCGGGTAGGCTATGGGATACAGGTTTACTTCGAGCTGCAAAGTTCAATAAACAGCAGCTTGTATGTTAATTCACGTCTGCGCGGCAGGTACACACAGGGTATGGAGAACAACGACCTCCAGGTCCTTGAAAAATATAATATTGATTTTAGCGGGATCGATTTTACCTTAGGTTTCGGCTGGCGGTTTTAATTTTCAATGTTACATTGGCTCCTGTTATACGTATAAAGAATTAAACAGTAAGAAAAATACAATTAACAGGATCAATACGAATGGAAAGTCTGGATAAAAACAAGATCGAACAGATCTGCAGAACAAGAAAACAGGCTCACTTGTTCTACATGAAAAAGTCGAAAGTATACCGGGCGTTTGTAGATATGGAGCAGGCAACATACACAGACGGTGCCCTGAGCAAGAAACAGAAGGAGCTCATCGCCATCGGGATCTCCGTAGTGAAAGATTGTGAATCCTGCATGGAATGGCACATCAAACAGGCCCTGGATGATGGATCTTCGGAAGAAGAAATAATAGAAGCGATAGAAGTGGGGATCGAGATGAGCGGCGGCCCCGGCACTGCCTCGGCAAGATTTGCAATGAATGTGCTTAAGCACTACACGAAGTCGAAATGATCCCTATTTAGCGGGACTCCCCGGTATAGATCAAGGTTATTTATTATGAGTAATACCTAAGACTGCCCTTTTTTGTCTGAAGTATAATGAAAATTTCCACGTATATTCTGACCTCTCACAAAAAATCCATAAAGCATTCGCTTTTTCTCAACAAAAATTAGAAGAACACTGGTGTCCTGTTTAAAAACCATTTACTTTTAGACATCAAAGATGTATAATAGTATATTATAACTGTGTTAAAGATAGTCTATATAGAGTTTGGATAAATTAAAAAGAGGGAATACCTTGCCGATTTTTTTTCATGTCAAAACCGAAACAAATCTGCTAATATGTATTCATACTGGAAAAGTTCCGGATAATGAATTTCTCACTTCCTATAAAAACCTATATGTCAGTGACCGGTTCAGTACATCCATGAATCAGCTGGTTGACCTGCGGAAGGCAGATAGTTCCCCAAGGAGTATGCAGGCACTCCAGGAGTTCGCCGGCATTGTGAAAGACAAATTCAAAAATGTTACCACAGGCCCGAAGGTAGCTGTGATAGCTCCTGAGAATCTGTCCTTTGGACTTTCCCGAATGTACCAGGGTTTTTCTACAGCTGTTCCCTGGAATTTTGTAGTATTCCGTGCTGCCGATGCCGCACTGGCATGGCTCGACGTCCCGGAAGACACCCTGGATAATCTCTGAAACAGTACCCAATAGCGGACGTGATGAGTATGATAGGCGGCACTGTGGAATGGGAAGCGGAGATAATATCTCCAGGAAAACTCCGGTCGATCCTGTGGATTCAGTTTCACTGAGTTTTTACACTTCAGTATTCTGATCTAAAATAATACCTTTGGAAAATGAGCATGTAATGCTTAAATTCCGTCTATTGACGGGAATTCTGCATACCTTAATTATAAAGAATTTTACAAAATATCAATAATATTTTACAGGAGATGTTATGAAGATAAAAAACGTTTTCACCGGTGTTTTGGTTTTATCGGTTATGGTCTTTTTTGTTTCCTCTGATCTGCAAGCACAGGAGAAAAAAATCGATTATTCACTTCTTGTAGGTGCGTGGGAGATCACAATGGAAAGCCCTATGGGTGGTGGTGAGACCATTGCAAGTGACTGGGTGTTCTCAATGAAAAAAGATACGCTTATGGTTTCGGTAGCTTCGCTGGGAGGCGGCAGAGGCGGCGGAACTCCGGAGACCATCCTTATCAAGAATGTCAAATTTGATGGTGTGAATGTGAGTTTTTATATGAACCGGACGATGGGAGATCAGGACTTTACAATTGACTACAGAGCAAAGCTTAAAGAAGAAAAGCTGGCGGGTACCCTGGGGGTAGGTGACATGTTTTCCATGCCGTTCTCCGGGAAGAAAAAGAAGAAGTGAAGTTCCAATTCCTGCTGAATTATTTACCTCAGGCAGTTATTCTGTCTGAGGTTTTTCCTTTATACTGAATTTTATGTCGGTCAGGGAGTAACGAATTTAATTGATATAAAACAATTATGTATTGATTCAATATAGTCTTTTTATTATATTCAGTATAACTTCTGGATATTGCGGATATAAATAGAAAGCATTATATATTAAAATGAAAGGAATTCAAATGAGAATTTTCAGGAATGCCATGATTGTGGCTCTTATCGTTGTTCTGGCAGTTTCAACAATAGCATTCGGCCAGCAGCAGCGGCAGGAACGCAAGGTGTTATTTGAGCAGTTTACCGGCACATGGTGCGGATGGTGTCCTTACGGTCATGAGATCCTTAATGTCTTAAAAGGAGAACATGGCGATAACATGATCCTGCTTGTATACCACGCACGGGACAATCTTATTACGGAAGCAGGGGATGAATTGATCGCTCATGTAGGACCTGCTTACCCGCAGGCAACGGTCAACCGTGTTCAGTTCCCTTATACAAGTAAAGTTCCGATCAGCAGGGGTGACTGGGCAAAAACAGTTGAGTATATGCTGGGAGGCTCTCCTACTGCTACGATAGAAACACCCGATCTCAAGTATGATGTTGATTCAAGAGAAGTAAGTTTCAACGCAAAAGTCACATCGCGTGGATCCGCAGAGAAAAAATACCGTATCAATGTTGTGCTGACTGAAGACCATATACTTGAAGCACAGAAGATCTTCGGTAAACCATCATATAATGAAATAAAAGATTTCTATCACTCTTATGTCGTAAGAGAGATGGTTACAGGCGCATTCGGAGAAGAATTTACATTAACGGTTCCTAAGGTTGAAGAACCTGCTGAAGGACAAAGAAGAGGCAGAGGCGCACCAGCCGGTACTTTTGAAAAGAATTTCAGTTTCAAGATCGATCCCAAGTTTGTCGACAAGTTTTGCCACGTTGTGGTATTCGTGAGCGAAGATAACGGTGACGGATACGGTCCGGTACTGCAGGCTGCCGAGATAAATATTGCTGACTTGATGCCCCCGGGGAACAACAGGTAATATAGTTTATCAAGTTAGATGTTCTGAATTATATAACGATTTTTAAGGGATTTTTATGAAGAAAATATTAATTGCGGCTGTTGTCTGTCTTGTAATCGCTGTGGCGGTTTATTTGTTCCCCGGCGGAGAAGAGACCGGATCAGCGTTCCTGGATTCTTTTACGCTTAATGGTTACAAGATAGAGCTTTCTGAAAATGACAGCCGTTATGTAAATGATACTGTCTATTTGTCTTCGGCAATTATTGATACACACCTGGGTCTGCATACCGATGTTATCGTTGAGGGAAGACAGATCGGCATGTGCACTGAGGACCAGTGTTATCCGTACGACCTTGACAAAGATGATCCGTCTTCAGCGTTTCAGGAAGGCGAATTATACTTTGTCCCGATAGCGGATCTTATGAGAAATATAGAAGGCTCAGTGGATTGGGATCCGGAGACAAAAGCACTCAGTATCACTTATTAGGTGATTATATATAACATAGACTGAATGCAGAAAATAAACGAAGTTTTCATGGAGGGGCGGCGCCAACTTGCCGCTCCTTTTTTTATCCATGATTCATGCTGCTATATTCCCCCTGTCCGGACTCCAATTTTTTACCAAAACTAATCCAGTCATCTCTGTCATTCCCCTTGGTACGCCTATAGCCACGCCGGTAGTTTGGCGGGCAAAGGCGACTGGCGGATATAGCAGGCTTATTCCCCCTTTAGAAAGGGGGAATTAAAGGGGGATTTTCACCAGATTATAAACAGTATGACAAACATTTTCCATTTCGGCTATAACCACGTCTTGGTGCGCCATCGGCGACTGCGATGCAAATATTGACCACTTAATATTTTATGGATAAAACATGCATGTTTTAAAAACCATTTGCTTTTTACCGCAAAGATGTCTTTTTGTATATGATCCGGTGTAAAGGATGAATTGTGCTGAAAGCGAAATAAAGGAATAAGGAGTCTCAATGTCTCATAGATTAATAAAACATGTGATACTTTTTTTGTTATTTCCATGTATTATTTCATGCTCTGAAGAAGCGACGGTTGATAATAATAAGATTTTCAGTGAAATGATGACTTTACTCAATGAAAGGGATTTTTTTAAACTTTCAGCTAAACTAAGTTTATTGGAAGTTTCCGAATCACCGGAAATTCAATTTTTTACTGCAGCAGCAGAAAATGCCTTTAACAATCTGCAGAGCTCAAACGAGATCATATCAGACCTGCTTTCCGAATCCTCATTACCTGATTCCTTAAATTACAAACTCTACGCATTAAAAATGAATAATCATTTGAGGTTGTATCAATACAGGGAAGCATTTGACACGGCTTCTATTATTATGGATGCTCCTGCAGGGGAAATTGATCCGGTAGTAGTATCCGATATAGAAAATACTTCAAAGATATTAAAAGCAATATCAGATATTCCTCCCCAGAATGTCAATATTAAAAATTCAAGTACAATTGTTATTGAAAATGGGCGTATTCCCGTAGATTTTGATGGAGAAATGCGGAATTATATTTTCGATACCGGAGCAAATTTCTCTTTAGTAATTCAGTCTGAAGCTGTTGAACTCGGATTGGATATCAGAAAGGCCGGAGTGGAAGTTGGTACATCAACTGATATCAAAATATATGCTGACATTGCTGTAGCCGGGAAGTTAACTATTGGGAATATTGACTATGATAATGTTGTATTTCTTGTGGTGCCGGATGAAATGCTGACTTTCCCCGGAGGGTACAAAATACCGGGTATTATCGGTTTTCCTGTAATAGAAGCAATGAAAGAGATCAGATTCCGCAAAGATGGAACTCTGGAAATACCGGAATCACCATCTCAGCAAGATATAAGTAATATAGCTTTAGATGAGCTTGATATTTTAACATTGGTTGAATATGGAGCTGATTCTCTTATATGTCGGTTGGATTCCGGGGCAAACGCGACGGCACTCTATGAACCTTTTCTGGAAAAATATTATGCTTCTGTTACAGCCGATCAGGTTATCGATACATTGGTAACGGGCGGTGTGGGTGGCAATATTAAGATGCCGGTCTACAATATGGAAAATGTGAAGGTTAAGATAGGCAATAAAGAAATTGTAATCCCCAATACAAGTGTTTATACAAGACCGGTCACTTCAGAAGAAAACAACTATCTTTATGGTAATATAGGTATAGATGTTCTGCATAATTTCGATGAATATATCATTAATTTTCTTACAATGACACTTTTGATCAGATAATATTAAGGAGTTTTATATGGAAATTAAATCGAAGTCCTTCAACAGACGGAACATGATGAAATACGGTTTAAAGACACTAAGTGTCACGGCACTGGGTGTTACTGTGATGTCCGGAAAAATCGTTTTTGCTGGGGAAAGAAGCGGCAAACCACTGACGATCCCGAAAGATAAGGAACAGGCCAGTCTGAGTGAACTCGCGGAAAAATACGGCGGGGAATTCGGAGGTATCCGCCCGGAAGGATGGAGGGTCAAATAATGGCTGTATTTGAAATGGAAAGCTGGTACGTGAAAGAGGGGATGGGGGAAAAACACGATGAAGCCATGCGGGGCTGGCTGAAATTCGTAAACGACCACCGCGAGCTGTTCAGAGAGTGGAAAAGTGTCCGTTACTTCGTGAAAACAGTTGCCGGTACGGAATCCGACCGTCATTTTATCATCTGGGAATACGACAGCATGGCAGCCTTCGAGGCATACAAGGAACGGCGGAAAGATTACACCGGCCCTTATGCGGAATACAAAAAGGTCGATCCTTACTATATGGGAGTTTTCGACCATAACAACATGTCCATCGAATTCTGGAAGGACCTCGACCGCGATTTATGGATCGAATAACCGGAAACCAGGAAATTCTCAGGTAATTAACACTTTCTAACATTACTCTTGGTTCGTCAAAGCCGATTGAAAAGTACGCTCTCAGCGACTTGAAAAGCTCGCCGTAGGCGGCCATACATGTCATATTTTTGATCCTGCCTGTCCCGCCCTGCGGGATCATTCCCATCACACTTCTTCTTCTGTCATTGCGAGCCTCGCAGAGCGAGGTGTGGCAATCTCTGCGTGGGTGTCTTTGAAAAAGCATGTTCAGTTAATAGTCACATCCCACCCTGTAAGCATTCCCCCGCTTGTCTCGTCGTTTATCTCGCCGTCAGTTCTTGGCACGCCTTTAGGCGGCTGGCGGATTAGTCTGGCGGGCCCTGTCCCGCCCTTTAAGCATTCCCCCTTAAAAAATGGGGACTAAAAGGGTTGTTTATCGTTACACCTCCTCCCGCAATGCGGGAGGGAACTAAAGGGGGTTGTAATAAATTTCCTTGGTTCGTCCCGCAATGCGGGATCATTCCCGTCCTCACCCCATTTGTCATTCCCGCGCAGGCGGGAATCTCTACCTGCCAAATATAGAGCACCTAAACCTTATGGATAGAACCTGCAGGTTCTATTTGCTTTCCCGCCTTTAAAGATAAAATTCACCCGCATATTATAAAAAAAGTAATACTTTGTTGACATAGGGGGATGTGTGTTGTATATTGGTTTTCGAGGGTGGAAGGGGATTGTTTAGGATAAAAGGATTCTCTAACAAAGGAGTAATTCGTGTTAAATAATAGTTTTTCACATATTCCTTCAGTGGGTGCAAAGACTGAAAGGAGAATATGGAGTAGTGGTATAAGAACAATGGATGATTTTCTTGAATCTCCACCGGAATTTCTTCCTTTAAATAAACGAAAGATAATTGTGGATCATATTCATTTATCGAAAGAAAAAATGAGAAGTAAAGATGCTCACTATTTTAGTGATAATTTACCATCAAGAGAGCATTGGCGAATTTTCAAAGAATATCAAGATGTGACAGCCTATATTGATATTGAAACAACAGGATTAGGGGCACCTGGAGATATAATCACAACAATTGCATTATATGATGGGAAGAAAATTAGTTACTTCATAAATGGAAAGAATTTAGACAATTTCAAAAAGGAAATTCAGCAATATGAAGTAATAGTTACTTACAATGGGAAAACATTTGATGTTCCATTTATTGAGAGCTATTTTGGGATAAGTATACCCCATTCCCACATCGATTTAAGATACCTTTTGTATAGCCTTGGTTATTCTGGTGGACTAAAATCTTGTGAAAAACAATTAGGGATTGGTAGAACTGGTAGTCTTGCAGAGGTTGATGGTTTTTTTGCTGTCCTATTGTGGAATGATTATGAGAGTAATAGAAATGAAAAATCATTAGAAACCCTTCTTTCATACAATATTGAGGATGTTTTAAATCTCGAATACTTAATGATTGAAGCATACAATAGAAAGCTAAGGGAAATTCCCCTTAAATTAGAGACTCTTAATATTCCAATAACTCCAAAAAATCCATTTAGAATAGATAAATCAACTGTTAAGAGAATACAGAATCAATATTACTATTATTAATAATACTAATGAAACTAAACGAACAACAAAAAAATGCAGCCAAATACAATGGTAGTGCAAAAAATATTCTTGTTACAGCCGGAGCAGGATGTGGAAAAACCAGAACAATTATTGCTAGAGCTATTCACTTAATACATTCAGATACCGATGCTTCAAGAATATTGATGATGACATTCACTAATCGTGCAGCAAGAGAAATGAAAGCACGATTAAAAAGTGAAATTGGTACCGTATCCAGTCAAATACAGGCTGGTACATTTCATTCGTTTTGTCTAAAAGTAATGAGAAATATTCCAAAGAGTTTTGGTATTACAGGACTTAATATTATTGATTCTGATGATCAGAATTCTCTGATGACAATTGTTAGAAGAAGATATATAAGTAAACATGAAAAA
>JBHPLC010000082.1:0-8373 GCA_042564455.1 Candidatus Zhuqueibacterota bacterium
TAGGATAATGATATTTTGTGAGAATTCCCAAGTTCTTTAAATTCATCAAATGCTGTGAACGCATAGTCAATATTTATGCCGGAAACCGTTACTCCCAAGCCTGCTGAAGTCCTCTTAATATCATCATAACCAAATCTTAAAGATACCATATCATTATAGATCATCCCCAAACCAAAATGGGGATCAATACTGGTAAATCCCCCACTCATGATCGAAGAAAAATCTCTGTTCTCAAATCTTATGTCAGTTTCAACAACAGGTATTATCTTAACCGGTATTCTATTTGAATCATATGTATACGCTGCGCCAAGTTTTAGTTTTGGTGATATCAGCTCTTTCCTGTTAGTATCCCAGGATATTAAAGTTGTGGTTGCATCCATGAGGTTAAAACCGAATGACAGATATTTCTTAAACTTAAACAATCCTCCAAAATCAAAGCCGACACCCCAGGCTGAATTGTCTCCAATATTCCTTCTTATCATTTTAATATTCGCTCCGAAACAAGATCTGTCACTTCTGCGGTGTGCAAAACTGAAATACAAGGCGTAATCAGCATTTGAAAAGTATGTGACCTTATCCAGGTTCAGCCTTTCGCCATCATCGATCTTTCCATTTGAGATAACTGTATCGATCAATGCATTCCGGGTATCCGGAATACCATCTATACCTAATCTTATCAAACCCAGACCAAATGCATATTTATCCTGATGAGGGAACACTACCCCGGCAAAATCATAATTTATTTCCCCGCCATATTGCTCTGCATGCATTAATGACGTATGAAATGACTTTATCTGTATTATTCCGGCTGGATTCCAGTAGATAGCACTTCCGTCATCTGCTATTGATACAAAGGAAGCTCCTAATGCCTGAGATCGGGCGCCTACTCCTATCTCCAGAAATTCTCCTGCATATTTCGAAACACTCTGACTTATTCCCTCAGAACAATTCAAAAACAAAATAAATATTATGAAACTTAATGTGTTTATTTTTCTTAACATTATCGTAAATTCTGTTCTAAATAAAAAACCGAACTATATACATCTATAGATTCGGTAATTGTTCCCTGTTTCTTAAAATAACGGCCTTTATATAAGCACTAATTAGTGCCCTTGTCATCTTTGGGTTTATTTTCCCGGTCTCTTAATTCTCTTATCTTATCACGTATTATTGCAGCATTTTCATAATCTTCATTATCAATTGCTTTTTTCATCTGTTCATCCAGAAGTGTTATTTCCGAAACCTGGAATTGGCTTTCATCTTCTATCTTAACCGCCGCTTTTTCGATTACATCTTCAAGCACATATATCGGAGCATTCATTCTCAGCGCAATTGCCACTGCATCAGAGGGCCTTGAATCTATCTCTATTTCTTCTTTCTTGTTTAATACAGAAATTTTTGCGTAAAAGGTATTCTCTTTTAAATCATTTATAATAATCTTTTTGACTGATAATTCTGTCGAGCTTAATACAGATTTGAACAGATCATGGGTTAATGGACGCTGCATCTCAACACCCTGCATATTCCAGGCAATAGACTGCGCTTCCCACTGACCGATCACTATTGGCAGCAGACGTTTTCCGATATCGTCTACCAGCAGCATAAGAAACTGATTAGTAGTCGGATCTGCAGTCACTCCATGAACTCTTACTGATACAATCCCGTCAAAAGACATAATTAATACTTGAGTTATTTCTACAAATAGCTAAAATAATATACTTACTTATGAATCTTAAATCAAGATATTAATTAAAAATATGACGTCTGAAAATATAACTATTTATGTGCAGATTAAGCTCGAATTTATTTTTTACCTCGGCTTTTGAAAGAATGAAAATAAAGAAGAATTGAGGCTGCTTTTTGATTTTCGGAAGGATAAAAATATAAACAGGACGTCATTAATATCAAAATATTATCACGAACTTCTACTTATTTGCTTTGAGCATCTTCTTCACTATCAAAAATATCAAATACTCTGTCAAGTTTTGCGATCTTAAAAAGCGTACTAACCTTATCACTCAAACAGCAAAGTGATATTTTACCGCCGGATTCTTCCATTTGCCTGTTCCCAAAAGTGATCGCACCTAAACCGGAGCTGTCAATTGACTCAACATTTTTTACGTTGATTACAAGATTTTTTGCCCCGCCTGTTATGATCCTCAGCAATTCGGTTTTAAATAAAGGCGCATTTGTTCCGTTCAACCTTGATTCCTCAACCAATATCACATGTAAACTGCCTTTTTCATAAAGAGAATACTTGAAATTATCTTCTGACATTGTCTTTCCTTGAAAATTTATACTTCACTTGGTTCTTTGTTTGTTTCATTCATCTTAACAGATACTAATTTTGATATACCCGTTTCTTCCATTGTTACACCGTAAAGGTTCTTAGCAGATTTCATAGTCTTTTTGTTATGGGTAACTACAACAAACTGAGTATCTTTGGAAAATTCATTCAATATCATTATGAATCTCTCAATATTAGCATCATCCAGAGGAGCATCAACCTCATCCAATATACAGAACGGGCTTGGCTTTACTCTATATATTGCAAAAAGTATTGCTATCGCTGTAAGCGCTTTTTCACCTCCGGATAAAAGCGCAATATTTGTTATTCTTTTTCCAAACGGCTGTGCAAATATCTCTATTTTTGATTCCAGAGGATCGTCTCCTTCAACTAAAACCATGTCAGCGGTACCATTTGCAAATAATGTCGAAAAAATATTAATAAAATTCTGTCTCACAAGCTGAAATGTCTGCAGAAATCTCTCCCTGGCTGTAGTGTTTATTTTATCAATTGTCTCTAATAATGTATTTTCTGCTTCTTCCAGGTCTTTCGACTGATTTTTTAGAAATTCCAGCCTTTCGTGTTCCTTCTCATATTCATCTAATGCTTCCAAATTAACAGGTCCGAATGTTTCCATTTTCCTGATCTGAGCCTGTTTATGTGTAATAATTTCTTCAATATCGACATCTACATCAATATCTTCAAAATCTTCAGGTTTTATACCCTTGGATGAATAAGTCTCTTCGAGGAATTTCAGTTCATGATGAATCTCGGAGATATTCTCTTTAATCTCTCCGATTTCCTCCTGTACTGATTCAGATCTCTTTTGCAGTTCCAGAAAATTATCGAATTCACCCTTACTTTCTTCCTGAACTACATTTAGTTCTTCTCTATTCTTCAAAACTTTGTCTTCATAATCTTTTTGTTCATTGAATAACTTGTTTAATTCACTCTGAAGATTATCTATTTTTAGCGTGGAGGTCTTTATTGACTCTTTGGTTTCTGATAAAGATTTCTTTCTGTTATTTATCTCTGTTTCATACTCAGTCTGGGAATTTCTCAATCTTAAATATTCATTTTCCAGACTCCTGATCGTTTCCTCAATTCTTGTATAATGCAGATTCTTCTCTGAATATTGCTGTTCAATCACCTGTCTGTCATTATCCAGTGCTTCCTCTTCTTTCTGAAACTGTTCTCTGTCTTCCTGAAGCCGGTCATGTTCCTTCTGGAGTTTATCTATTTCCTCATCCAGCTTATCAAATACACCTTTGTCACCAAAAAGATCTATTTGTTTCAGCTCAGATTCAACACTTTCCAGATTTTCTACCAATTGATTCAATTCAAAATTCGCCAGATTTAATGCTTGCTTTGTACTGTCTAATTTTGAAGTCAGACCGGTTATCTTGATCTCTAATTCACTTAGTTTATTTTCTTTCAGTACTTTTGTTTCACTTTCCTGTTTTATCAAGTTAATTATTTTGTTTTTTTCTGTTTCAGCAGCATTAATCTCTTTTTCCAACTCAATAATTCTGTCTTTCCTGCCGAGAAGTCCAGACGAATCATCAGAAATAGTTCCTCCGGAATACAAAAATCCGATCGAGATCATCTCACCATTCTTATTTACTATTTTCGCATATGATGTATTTATATCTTTACTATCGATCTTAGAGAGGTTTTCATTGTCAGAGTATAATACATTACCGAATAAGACATCAATAAGATTTGACAATTCTTTCTCGCAGGTTATCTTGTCTGATAACAGGCTGTATTCTTTTTTCATACCGGTTTTATCTGCACTCTTAATTTCCGGCACTTTGTCTAAAGCTAAAAATGTGACCTTACCGCTATTATTAGCTCTCAAAAACTCAACGGCTTTCTTGATATTATCCCATTTATCTATTACAATATAGTGAGCCTGATCACCAAGAGCTGCTTCAACTGCGGCTCTGAATTCTTTTGGGACAGATATCAGCTCACCTAATGAGCCCAGAACACCTTTCAGATTAGATCTGTTTTTTAAAATTGCCGACACGCCGCCCGGTATACCCTCAAATTCTTCAACAAGCTGATTCAGAAATTGAGACTTTGTTTTTAAAGATTCCAAGGATAAATTCAGAGAATTTACTTTGTTATCATATCCCGTTATTTTTTCAAAAGACACTTCTATTTCATCTTTTAAAGATTTTTTTCCTGCTGTATATTGGTCTAATTGCGAAGATAGATCTTTAAATTCTTTCTGCTTATTTTTCAATTGTTCTGCCAACTGATTCTTTCGCAGACTAGATTTATCCTTTGATTCTTCTAATCTACCTTTTAGTTTTTTCCTCTCTTCGGTATCACGAATTATTGTGTATTTTTCTCTGTTCTTCTCTTCTAAAAGCTTTATTATATCAAATACTTCCTGATTTCTGGCTCTGTAAACTGCTTTTTTCTCTTTATATTCTGCAAGAAAAGTATCCCTCGAAATTTTTAGTTTATCTAATTCCGAAGAAATTCCACTTAATAAATCTTTGTTTTCGGAAATTTTCTTTCCAGTGTCCTTGATATTATATTCGTTTTCTACAATTTTATTCTTGTAGAGTTTTATTTCTTCTTCAAGCCTGATTATTGTTTCATTTAAAGCTGAAACTCTTTCCTGCATCTTTGCATGATTGCTGTCTGTCTCACGAACTCTTTCAGAAAACTTATTCAATTTATCCTGAGAGCCTGCCAGATTCTGCTGCTTTTCTAAAATATCTACTTGAAATTTGTCAATTACCGCCTTCTGCTTGGATATCTGCCCTGATACCTCTGATAATGAGTTGGCAAATTCAGATCTTTTATTTTCCAGAGGTTTTATTCTTTTCAATAAATCGTGCCTGCGGCAGGCAAAATACTGTTTTTCCACGATCATCAGCTGAGATTTTACCTTTTCATACCTTTTAGCTTTATTGACCTGATTCCGCAGTGAATTGACACCTCTGTCAACCTCAACGATTATATCTTTAACCCTTATAAGATCCTGCCTTGTAGAATTTAACTTTCTCAAAGCTTCGTGTCTTCTTGCTTTATATTTAGTAATGCCTGCTGCTTCTTCAAACAGTTTCTTTCTATAATCATCTCTATCGTTTAAGATCAATTCAACCATACTTAACTCAATAACAGAGTATGCATCGGGCCCCATACCGCTGTCCATCAGCAGATTAGTGATATCCTTCAGCCTGCAAACCTGTTTATTCAGCAAATAATCACTTTCTCCGGACCTGTATAATCTTCTTCCAATCAATACCTGAGAATACTCACTCGGCAGTATATTTTTTGTGTTTTCGATTAATAGGGAGACTTCTGCAAATCCTAAACGACGCCGATTCTGGGTACCGCTGAAAATCACACTCTCCATCCTGTCGCTTCTTAATACAGTTGTCTTTTGTTCACCTAACACCCACCGTATAGCATCAACAATATTAGTTTTTCCACATCCGTTAGGACCTACAATAGCAGTAATCCCTTCGTCAAAAACCACTTTTGTTTTATGCGCAAATGATTTGAAACCAACAAGTTCCACTTGAGATAAAAACATATAGATTCTCTTACTTCGAATTTAAAATATTAAGGTAAAATACAATATAAGTAAATGTCTGATAATTCTGCTGCAGAAAAGCACTCAGCCCGGCCGTTAAAAGAATAAAGATCACCATCAGGCTAACTACTGCTTTTTTGAAATGATAACCATAGGATATTCTCATCGCACTTAATAATCTTGTTAAATACCATAACATAAATACACTGAATATTATCAGATAAAACATCAATGCTGATGAATGTTCAAGTGCAGAGTATAACGCCATAGTAAAAGGAAGAATAAATAACAGGTTACTGCCCGACCAAATTAAAACATTAAAAGAAAAGGCTACCCCTTTATTAAAACCCAGAAAAGCAAGCATTGTACTATGAATAAATGCAATAAAATACCACAGTATCAGCAAAAGTACCGTTAGCGTAATAATAAAAATTACCGGATTCCAGATCAAATATACTATTATTTCTTTCAGTCCCAAAGGAACAAAAATTTGGGAAATTATATAATCAAAATATATATCTCTCTTATAGAAAAAACTTATCCCTGCAATACCTAATGCAAAACATGCAGAAATGCCTAAACACAATATTGTCGTCTGAAATGTATGAATATTTCTTCTGTCAAGCACATCGCCAAAAAATATCTTGGTATAAAAAAGAGACCTTCTGATATTCTGCCCGAACCATCTGTGCTGTTTTAATACGATAACTAAGAATATTATAATAAAGAATCCTGTATATAGAAGAACCTCCTGCTTATCATCAGGAGGAATTCCCATCGTCAGAGCAGTTTGTGGATTCTTCTTTATAGCTGCATTAAGATATTGGTAAGCACGTCTCGGTTCTCTGTTTTCATTCACTAATCCTCTGTAATACAAACCGAAATCACCCACAGTACCGGCAGATAGAATCGGTATACTTCCCTTCCAATCCGCAAAACTCCAGAATAACAATCCTTTAACAGCATCGTTATTTTCATGCAGATAATAAAGATCACTCATGTATTTTGCCTGATGTTCCAAGGAAGTAATATCCAGATACCCACCTGAAACATTTAACGGAGATACATCTGTACCAATTCTTCCGATAAATATTGGTATATTTCTGTTTTCGCGGGAGAAATCTGCAATAATCTGGTCCAGCTCCTGGATCTTCGGGCTAAAAAAATCAATCAGTTTAAAATCTACATATTCTAAACAACGGTCCCGGTATAATGTCTCCGTTGAATAGTAAACCGGCCTGTTATCTTCCTCTTTTGCTATTCCGGATATTGCACTAATATAATCCGCTGTTCTTGCATCAGTTGCATCCAGATCTGAACCTATCCCCCAGGCGGCTATTGATGGATGATACTTATCTCTTTTAATTGTCTCCCTCATCTGAATCGAAGCAAAATCAATAACATCATCATCGAAAATATTACTCGGGGGGATTTGATATATTGGAATTTCTTCAAAAACAAGGATACCGTATTTGTCACAGAGATCATAAAAATAAGGATGATTTGCGTAAGGCCCGGTCCGAATAACATTAATCCCAAGGTCTTTTATCAGTTTCAGGTCATCTCTCTGAGCTTGCCACGGAAGAGAAACACCATATTCAGGATGCTGTTCTATCCTGTTTATTCCTGTAAATTTCAGCAGATTGTTATTTAAATAAAAACCGTTCTCATTGAATTTAACATCCCTAAAACCGAAATGTGTTGAAAATCTGTCGACAATGATCTGGTTTCTTCGGATAAGTGTTATCTGCAATTTATACAAAATAGGATTGTCAATCGACCACAATTCCACATTCCGAAAAAAGAATATCGTTGTATCCTGAACCGCTTCATGGACCTTTAGATATTTGGGATTTGCTATGTTGTCCTTGACAAGATTTCCGGTTTGCGTATTGTATATCTCGATATAATAACCGATCTCCTGAATATTTTCCTGTCTGAGTGCTTCGTTCTCCGTAGTTTGTCCGATATCAGATTGGTAGTAATTCTGGATCATTAATGTGAAAACAGTATTGCAGTTCTCCAGAGAATTGTCAAATTCAAAATCAATATCCCAGTCAGAGATCGTTATTTTAGGCTGAAGTGCTATATAGATCTCTCTGATTATCCCTGTATATCTCTCCCAACCCCAAATGTGCTTTTTCCCCAGCTTCTTATCATCTCCATTCGGAACAGGATTAACTTCAATTTCTATAATGTTTTGTTCATCGTATTTTAGGGCAGTCTCTAATATCTCAAGTTCAAATCCTGTATATCCTCCGGAATGTGAACCGATATATGAATCGTTGATCTTGATAGTACAGTCAAAATTTATCCCGGCTGCAAAAAGTACAGCATGAAAATCCTTGGCATCAGAAGGAACTGAAAAATATCTTCTGAATACTAATTTTTCATCTGATTTAATTGAGCTGGGAATCCATATTTCCTGCCAGATATCCGAATCTTCATTTCTTACTTCCCAGAGACCATTCAGGTCTATTATCTTACTATATTCATTAACCTTCAGTAAATACAGTTCATCATCAAC
>JBHPLC010000083.1:0-8356 GCA_042564455.1 Candidatus Zhuqueibacterota bacterium
TCCAAGCTCCCCAAAGCATAAAATTCCTTGACAAGATTAAATTCAATGGATATATTCCACAGGATACATAACAGGAAATAAATTATGGCTAAGAATATAGACACAATTATACTGGGATTAACAGTATTACTCGTAATAAAAGGTATATGGCGGGGATTCAAAAAAGAACTCTCCTCACTTCTGACTTACGGCACCGCATATTTAATTACCATGAGCCAGCTCGAAAACGGTACGGCATTCTTTCAGAACACATTCGGATTACACCCGATCCTCGGATATTTTGTCGCATATTTTGCCGTCTTTTTCATCTCATTTTTTGTTCTCAAGTTCTTCGTCAAGAACCTCATGAAACTGATCTCGAAGGAACCCACATCCGGCCTTGCTGACAGTATCGCCGGCGGCACCCTGGGTTTCTGCCTGGCAATGATCATTGTCGGCATGCTGACCACTATGCTGAAACCGATTCCCGTTATGGACAGTGTTTTTGCCCAGAAAGACAAAACACTTTTCCTGCCCTTTTCCGAAAAGTATGCCGAACCGATCGTTCAGAAATTCATGCCCTCCGCTAGTACAAATCCGCTTGACCAGATGCTATCGAAGGGGCTAAGTGAAAATCTTATCCTTCCGGATATGATGAAAGGACTGATGGGCGACGGTATGGGCTCCCTGATGGAGAACATCTCAACAGACGATCTGAATTTGGACGATCCTAAAATACAGGAGGCTCTGAAACAGGCACAGCAGGGTGAAGACGGAACAGGCGCTGCTCCCAAACCAAGAACAGGTTTAGGTCAGGCTTACCAGCTTCTCGATGTTGACACATCGGCCGCTAATAAAAAGAGTATCAAGGACCTGCTGAAAATTATCAAGTGATCAGGTTAATGGATTTGAAACCGGATCACCCGCAAAGTCGTAGAACCTATTATACCAATTAAATAACGGAGAGAATATGGAAATCGATTTAACAAGCACCGCATTCGGCTGTATAATTACCTTAGCCGTTATGATAATATTCAACAGGTTCTACTACGGACTTTTCGGCGGAAAGGAAATGAGAAAACTCAGGCGGGAGAACAGGGATATGAAGAAATCTCTCGATGAAAAAGATAAATATATCAAGAAATCGCTGGATGAACTGAATGATGAAGTGAATTCAAAGATGCAGACAAAGGAGCAGTAATGGACAGAATAATCAAAAGTATAAAACAGGGTGTTGTCGGCGGAATCGCAGGTCTGATCGTTGAGCATGGACTGCAAATGCTGACAGGAACAGATTTTATAGACGGTGTTCTCGAGATCGCCGGAGTTTCATTAGGTATCGCCAACGCAAACCGCGACCTTATCGAGCAGGCTTACGACACGGTAAAAACACGGCTGGACAAAGAACCGAAGGATGTTTCCCAGGAAGAATGGGACGATCTGAGGAAAGAATATCCGAAAGTGGTCGATTATCTTGAAAAAGCGCTCAGTTCTTAAGGCTACGGACGGATATATATTATGATATGGGCAACACTGCTGTCTACGGTTCTCGCTAAATTCGGTATCTGGCAGGCAGACAAAAAAGACTGGTTTCCAAAGAATCATTACCAGAAAAAAGCTGTCGACTGCCTGAAGCAAAATGACATCCCCGGAGCTATAGAGAACAATCTTGTAACATTGAAAAAAGATCCCTCCCTGAAAGAAGCACAGATCGTCCGGGAGCTGATCCTGATGTCCCTCGAATCCCATATTAAGGAAAATGACAAGAAGATCGGGCTGGGAAAGATCGAGATCGATGATATTAATTCCATGCTTAGAAAGTCCCGTATAAAATTAACATTCAGCGTATTCCTGAATACAATTATTGTATTTTTTATCGCATTTCTCCCCTATCTGACACTGGTCTTTACGGATTTTCTGATACCGGACCTTTTGTATCTGATATATTACTCTGTTATCCTTATAATGCTTTTTCTGCATTTCAGATTCTATTTATTTCACCCGCAGAGAAGCCCATCCGTAAAGTATTATGCAAAAAAAAGCAAGCTGGATAAAAAACTCGTTTATTACAGGAAAAAGATCAAGGAACTGAAAGCCGGCAACCGTGATTATAATAAGCTGGTCAAATTTGTTTCAACGGATTCGTTAGATAAAAAAGTCATAAGTCTTAAAATGAACAGCGATATTGACATTAATAAAAATTGATTTTGAACGTATTCTTTTTTACATTGTATAACTCTGAGTAAATCCTGGAGTGTTGTAACTATAAAATTTCCGGAGGTATAAATGGCGAAAGCTGCAAGAAGACGTGTCCATCAGAAAAAGACTATTCAAAAACGGACCTGGGGTGAACTTCCTTTTACGAAGACAAATTATGTTCTGTTAATTGCCGGTATTGCAGTTTTGACATTGGGATACTACTTTATGAGCATAGGCCCGGCCGACAGTTTCTGGTCTTTGTCCCTTTCGCCTGTCGTCCTGGTAGTCGGTTACGCAATAGTTATTCCTCTGGCATTTTTGTATAAAGGCAAATCTAAAGTTCAAACCGAAGCTCAAAAGCCTGGATCAGATACTCCATAGATACAGTTCTTGAGCTCATAATACAGCGTGATATTTTTTGTGGAAAAGGCGAGCTACAATATACTCTTCTTAAACTGGCAGGACATCAAACACCCCCTCGGCGGCGGCGCCGAAGTATATGATCACGAAATATTAAAAAGGATCGTCAATAAAGGACATAAGGTCACTCACCTGTCATGCGGCCATCCTACATTAGCGAAAGATGAGATAATTGACGGTATAAGGACCGTGCGCACTGGAAACCGCGCTCTTTTTAACTATTATGCCCCCTTCACATACAGAAGACTGAGATCCGAAGAAAAATTTGACATTGCCATAGACGCAATAAACAAAGTCCCGATACTATCACCGCTGTATATCCGGAATATCCCGGTAGCAGGGCTTGTTCACCATCTTTTCAAGAAAGCCATCTTCAAAGAAGCCCCCCTACCGGTCGCCTTATACGTCAACAGCTTCGAGAGAATGATAAAATATGTATACAGGAAGAGTCCGTTCATAGTTATTTCCCCCAGCACAAAAGACGACGTAATAAAAAGCGGTATCGGGGAGGATAAAATATCCATTGTTGACTGCAGCGTCGATCTCGATCTTTACCGGACTACGGATAAACCCAAAGGTGATGCTCCCCTTATCGGGTACCTGGGCAGGATCAAAAAATACAAAAGTGTCGATCATCTGATAAAGGCATTTGAAATTGTTAAAAAGACCGTAACAGATTCAAAACTGATCATCGTCGGGGACGGTGACAACCTCGACGACCTGAAAGAGCTGACAGCTTCGCTGAAGCTTGAAGATTCGGTTGAGTTCACAGGATTCGTTTCCGAAGAGGAAAAAGTAAGCATCCTTCAGAAATGCCATGTGGTAGTTAATCCATCGGTAAAAGAGGGCTGGGGATTAACGGTAATAGAGGCGAACGCCTGCGGGACAACAACTATCGCCGCTGATGTTCCAGGACTGCGCGATTCTGTTAAGGACGGCGAGACAGGGCTGCTCTATCCTTACGGCGACATAGAAAAATGCGCCGGACACATTATTAATGTTCTGAAAGACAACGATTTCAGGAATAAATTAACGGTAAATGCCGTCGAATGGTCAAAACAATTCAGCTGGGACAGTGCCGCTGATAAAATGATAGATGTAATTAAAGAAACCATACAAAATTATAAAATCTGAGAGGATCAGTATGCAGTACTCAAGAGTTTTTGATATTCAGGAAAGAGTCCTGATGGGACCGGGACCGAGCAACGTGAATCCGAGAGTTTTACAGGCAATGGGTGTTCCCACGATCGGGCATCTCGATCCTGAATTCCTGAAAATAATGGACGAAGTGCAGGACCTTCTAAGGTGGCTTTTCAACACCAAGAACCGTCTGACAATGCCTATATCAGCTACAGGAAGCGCCGGAATGGAAGCGACTTTTGCGAATGCGTTTGAACGTGGCGAAAAAGTACTGATCGGTGTGAACGGTGTTTTCGGCACCCGCATGACACAGGTCGCAAAAAAATTCGGGCAGATCCCGGTAATAATGGATACAGGCTGGGGAAGCGTTTTTGAACCGGAAAAGATCAAAGAGGAGCTGGACAAATATCCCGATATCAAGGGAGTCGCACTGGTTCATGCCGAAACATCAACAGGAGCATGTCAGCCTCTTGAGGAAGTTGGAGAAATATGCAGGGATAAAGGTGTAATATTCCTTGTTGACGCGGTAACTTCTCTCGGCGGTATCCCGGTTAAGATAGATGAATGGAACATCGATGTCTGTTATTCGGGCACGCAGAAATGCCTGAGCTGTCCCCCGGGGCTTTCACCTGTGACATTCTCGGAGAAAGCGCTCGAAAAAATGAACAATCGCCAGACCGAAGTGGAAAGCTGGTATCTTGATCTTTCGATGCTGCAGAAATACTGGACTACCGGGGAAAGAGTCTACCACCACACCGCCCCTATCAACATGATATATGCGATACATGAATCGCTGCTGATCCTGAAGGAAGAAGGGCTTGACGCTATACATGCCCGGCACAAACTCAACAGCAAAGCGCTTCTTGCCGGACTGGAAGCTATCGGGATAAAACCTGTTGTCGAGGAAGAATTCAGGCTGCCGGAATTGAATTCGGTCTATATTCCCGAAGGTGCGGATGACAAAAAAGTGCGCGGTGACCTACTGAACAGGTTCGGGATCGAGATAGGCGCCGGACTGGGACCGCTTGCCGGTAAGATCTGGCGGATCGGTATCATGGGACAGTCCTCGAACCAGAATAATGTTGTATATTTCCTCGCCTCGCTCGAGCAGATACTAAAAGAAACGGGGATACTAACCGCTGTCGGCAAAGCTGTCGCAGCCGCCCAGGAAGTGTATTCGGAATAAGAGTCAGGAATGTCAAAATATAAAGACATGAAATGTCAAATGTCAAAAGGCGGTCGAATGACCGCCTTTTTTAGTGTATTATATATAAACCTACCGTAATTTCGAGAAAGCTTCGATGACGAGCATGATGTCATCACTGGTGAAGGTAAATTCCCCCTCACGCACTTTTGCCGCACCCGGGAAAACTTCATCCTTCTCTCTTCTGACCTTCAGGTTCATGGTGAACGGAGCCTGCAGTTTGTACGGCTTGTACTTGTCAAGATTCTTCAGGGCTTTTTCAACTCCCTTTCTGATATGCTCACACGAAACTGAAGGATGCAGTCCGAGTTCGGCGGCATCACCAATACCATCCTTTGTGGAAAACAGTTCGATCTCTCCGAACAGCTCCTTTGCCTGCTCGCAGAGCGCCCTGTCACCTGACGCAAAAACCATCGGTACGTCGTAAACACCCGCTATCAGAGCGTTTATACCTGCTTCAGGCATCGAGATACCGTTTATTGAAATATCTGCCACATTTCCGCTCATTGTATGGTCGATAACAGCATCCGGCGTGTTCGCCTTGGCATGGTAACCGATAAAGATAGCCGCATCGAATGTTTCGTCTATCCCTTCCATCATTCCTTTCGGTCCCCCTGACCAGTCCCGCAGGAGTTTTGCCTTCTCATGAAGATATCCGGGGAGGATATTCCTGCCCGAACCATGGGAATCCCTGACAACGATCTCTGTTGCCCCGGCATTTATGGCACCTTCTATCGCAGCATTCGTCTCCTTAGCCATTATCTCCCTGAAATGTCCGTAATCTGCTCCCCCAGCGCCGAGTTCGGAACTCTTAACCACACCTGACAGACCTTCCATATCGACCGAAATAAAAACCTTGAGTCCCTGCTGCTGTTCATTCGTTGCCATAAAAACAACAGTAACACAGATAAAAACTATTGCCACTGCCAATACTTTCTTCATACAACCTCCAAAGGTTTATTTTAAGTATTGCCCGTTATTTCATTTTATTGAATGCGTCAATGATCTTCAGCATATCGCTGCTGGTATACGAAAATGTTCCCTGCTCTATCTTTTCCGCACCGGGATAAGGCGGTTTTTCAGACCTGACCTGCAGCATCATCCTGTAAGGCGGCTGCAGCTTGTACGGTTTGTATTTATCCAGATTCCTCAGCGCTTTTGAAACACCTTCTCTTACAAGCTCCCTGACCACTTTGGGATGCAGACCGAGCTCGGCTTTACCGATTCCGATCTTTGTCTCGACAAGTTCTATATCACCGAACAGCTCCTTCGCCTGCTCGCAGATCGCCCTGTCGCCGGCAAGAAACACGACCGGAACATCATACATACCGGCAATAAGTGCATTATAGCCTGCCTCCGGGAGAGAGACACCATTGACCGAGAAGTCGATAACGTTCCCTGTCGACGTATGTGCAAGTATACCGTTCGGTGTTCCGGCTTTCGCATGATACCCGATGAACATCAGGGCATCAAAAGTGTCGTCGATCCCATCCATCATATTTTTGATATGACCGGAATTCCCCCGCAGGAGTTTTGCCTTCGGATGGAGTATCCCGGGAAAGATATTCGTCTTTCCGCCGTGCCCGTCACGGACTACAATTTCTGTTGCTCCAGCGTTTATAGCACCTTCGATGGCGGCGTTTGTCTCCAGCGTCATAATTTCACGAAAATAATTGTAATCCGGTCCTGAACCGCACTCAGAACCGCTGACAACACCGGCCAGACCTTCCATATCCACCGAGATGAACACCTTGAGGTCGGCCTGCGGAGTGTGAAATCCGGAAAACACAACCGGCAGAATGAGTAATACAAGAATGAGATATTTCTTCAAAACTTCCTCCCTGTGTGTTTTTAAAATTTATTAGAGGAATTGTCTACTTGTCTTCAGATGCGGCTTCGCGGAGAAGTTTCCGCGATATCACGAGTCTCTGTATCTGGTTGGTGCCTTCGTAAATCTGTGTGATCTTTGCGTCCCGCATGAATTTCTCGATGGGCTCGCTCTTCAGAGCTCCGTATTCCCCGAAAATATCCACCGCTTTCGATGTTACTTCCATTGCGACGTCGGTGGCAAAAACTTTGCCCATGGATGCGACCTTCCCAACGTCTTTATGCCCCTCATCGAGGGCTCTTGCAGAAACATATACGAGTTGACGCGCCGCTTCGATCTTTGTCGCCATATCGGCAAGGGTGAACTGCACCGACTGCTCGTTCGACAGCGATCCTCCCATAAAATCATGGTTCCGCACAAAATCCATAGCCAGATCATACGCACCCTGTGCGAGACCGACCGCCTGTGCGGCGATCCCCGGCCGGGCATTGTCGAGGGTTTTCATAGCATGCATGAATCCTTTTCCCTCTTTTCCCCCTAAAAGATTCGACTCGGGAACAGCGCAGTCCTTGAAATCAAGTTCCATGACAGTAACGGTTCGGATGCCGAGTTTATCCTCGACCTTTCCGAAAGTAAAACCCTCTGTCCCTTTTTCCACGACCAGAGAACTGATACCCCTCGATCCCCTTTCAGGATTGGTCAGACAGAAAATTGTATAATAATCGGCCATTTCGGCATTGGTGTTCCATTTTTTCTTGCCGTTGATGATATATTTGTCCCCGTCTTTCTTTGCTGTGGTCTGCAATCCTCCTGCATTACTGCCTGCTTCTACCTCCGACAGCCCGAAAGCGATCAGTTTTTCACCCGATGCGACTCCGGTGAGCCATTTCTGTTTCTGCTCCTCGGTGCCTCCGAAAATGATCGGGAACGAGCCCAGTGCATTAACTGCATAAGTCACACCTATACCGCCGCAGAGCCTCGAAAGCTCCTCGACAACAAGGCACAGGTTCATCACACCGTCGCCTTTTCCGCCGTATTCTTCAGGTATCCATATACCCATCATATCCGCCTTGCGGAAGGCTTCGAGTACTTCTGAGGGGTATTCCTGGTTAATATCGAGTTTTGCGGCGATAGGTTTTACCACTTCGAGCGCCAGTTCACGCGTACGGTCAATATATTCACGGTTCTTATCGGTAAGCATTTCACGCATTTTTAATACTCCTTGATATTCGGTACAGGCAGGATAAACATTTCTTTTATAAAAGAATAATATACTCACTCACTTACGAAAATTCAACAGTTTAATTACGGTGACTGACACTTTCGATTATTGATATATCTCTAATTACACCAATAATACTCAACAGATTTACTATTATAAAAATCAAGATGTTTAATAAACTCTCCCAAAATTCAACTCGTTCAGTGTTACAAGTGCTGTCTTAACTGCCCATGAAACCGATTAATAAATTAGAAATGCTGGATTATCCCATCCGGTACGATTTTTCAGATGAAAATCATATTATTATTCCTTCTTGTACATATTCTGAAGTATATACCTTTGAAAAATGATAAGGTGCATGAAG
>JBHPLC010000084.1:0-8309 GCA_042564455.1 Candidatus Zhuqueibacterota bacterium
AACTGCCGCATTTTTTGGAATATCTGTTATTCTGTTCGTTTTAGCGACTTTTCAGGAAAGTGATATGAACAGCATAATTATAAAGATCATATCAGTGACGCTTTTTGTATGTATGCTGATATCCTTGATAATCGCAAAGGGTCATCATTTTTCATGGATAATGTTTTTAGCGGCTTCTTTTCTTGCATGGATCGGTTCATAATTCAGTTTTATTTTGTACCGACAAAAATCTCTTTTGGCAGCATGGCATGTACTCCTTTTTTGCCGTCCACAAGCTGAGTAATATTCACATCGACTGCTATACTTGTAAGCATATAAGCATCATCCCGGGACATTCCCTTTTCCTCACTGAGGTATTTTACCATTTCACGAACAGCTATTTTTGTAGCTTCCGTAAGATTTTCATCCATACCGAATGTCAGAAAATGAGTGTCTGTTTCCGCTCTTGGCCATTCGATGCTCTTGTCTTTGTGCACTATGAACTGCAGTGTCCCTTTCAAGGATGTTTCAAGGGCTGTGATACATACTTCACCGTTACCCTGTGCGGCATGACCATCCCCTATCTGAAATAAAGCGCCTTTTACGTGCACCGGAAGAAAAAGAGACGTCCCCTCTACGAGTTCCTTGCAATCGATATTCCCGCCATGGATCCAGGGAGGTGAACTGTTCCATTTTCCGGCATCCTCCGGCGGTGCAACTCCCATACTTCCGAAAAACGGTTTGAGAGGAATGATTATACCTTCATCGAATTCTCCGGTCATGGTTTTTTCATCCAGAGGAATAATTTTTGTCTTACTCCGATCAAATTCCCCGGACAGAAAACCGCCCCGGGGGCTGAGAGAATTTATTGAATAAGGAATTTGCAGATCGATAGAGATTATTCTGACCTCAAGGACATCTCCTGGATCGGCTTCTTCTATGTAGATCGGGCCGGTCAGGACATGGCCTCCGGGCCCTCTTTCTTCCCGGGGTATGTTTTCATGTACATCAATGAGCTCGGCTTCAATGTCCTCTGCAGGTACTCCCGCTCTTTCGAGAGCACGTGGATTTGATACATGCAGAGTCTGAACATTTACATATTCACCTGAACTTATTGTCAGGACTGGGGGAGTTTTAGCATAATAATGCCCGAAAGCAACGGTTTCAGCAGACGGGGCAAGATTATGAATCACCGCATCAGCAGGGATTCCTTTTTCAGTCTGATTGCAGAAGCAGTTGAATATCATAATCAAACTTAAAATAGAAACCGGGACCATTTTTTTAAGCATAATGACCTCATTTTAGAGTTTTTGAGAGTATATTCCGGCAGGTTGCAAAACAATATCTAAACTAAGCAAGATTTTAACTAATATCAATTATTTTTGTAATATTCTTAGATTTTATATCAAATATCTGATCAATCATACTATATGGATCGACAATAGTGTAATCGCCGAAAAATGTCCTTAATAATGTCGATATTCATTGCATTTATTTCATTTTATTAATATTATTACACAGCTACAAATTTTTGATCAAATTATTACATCCCTAAAAACAAACTATCAAATATAATCAGGAGTCTGTATGAAAGTGAAGGATTCCGTCACCAGAAGAAATTTTATAAAAGGCGGTATAACTGCAGCGGCAACGATATCAATATTGCCCCGTCATGTATTCGGCGGCCAGGGCTATACACCGCCAAGTGATCAGCTTACAAAAGCAATAATCGGTGTAGGCGGTATGGGCAGAGGGCACATGAGATACCCCGGAGCAAAATTGCTTGCAATTTGTGATGTGGATGAAAATCATCTCATGTCGGCATTGAATACTACCGAAGATAAGATCGACACATACAGAGATTTCAGGGAAGTCATTGCAAGAGAGGATGTGGATATAATTCATATAGCCACTCCGCCTCACTGGCATGCATTGATGACTATTGCAGCTGCCGAAGCAGGCAAAGATATTTTCTGTGAAAAACCAATGACGAGAACTATCGGTGAGGGTAAAAAAGTTGTTGAAGCAGTGCAACGCAACGGCAGAATATTCAGGCTGAATACCTGGTTCAGGTTCCGTGACGGATTTTACGGGATGAATACAACGGTCAAACCCATAAAAAAAGCTGTTGAGAACAGACTTTTGGGCTGGCCGTTAAAAGTCACTGTCAGCGGAATAACAGGATTTAACTGGAAATTCAACTGGAGCGGGCTGACAGATATCGTACCGGAACAGGTGCCGTCTGAACTTGATTATAATATGTGGCTGGGTCCTGCTCCCTACAAACTCTATCATCCGCACAGAGTGCACCAGTCTTTCCGCGGATACTGGGATTATGACGGAGGAGGATTAGGTGATATGGGTCAGCATTATCTTGATCCGGTGCAGTATCTCCTTGAAAAAGATCATACAAGCCCTATTGAGGTCGATATAGATGCTCCGCAGCAGCACCCGGATGCTGTCAGTTCCTGGCGAAAAATATCATTGAAATATGCGGACGGCTGCGAGATAATTCTTGACGGAAATGACAGTATAAAAGATGCAGCATTTATCGAGGGGCCAAAAGGCAAGATATTTAATGGATTCAAGTCCGACATTCCTGATTTTGAAAAGAAGATCGCTATGCTCCCGGACCCTGCCCCCCAGATGACAGATTTTATAGAAGCTGTAAAAACCAGGAAGAAATTCGCCTTGAATGAGGCGAACGGACACAGGTCGTCTACAATAGTTAATCTTGGCATTACGGCATTAAGGCTGGGCAGAAAACTGCATTTCGATCCGGATAATCAGGTTTTTATCAATGATGATGAAGCGAACCGACTGATCGATCAGCCGATGCGGGCACCGTGGCATATATAATTTTTACTAATTTTCCTCAAAATGAATTTTCGGAGGAGCAGCAATGATATATAGAACAAAAAATCTGATTTTACTGATAATAATAATTATTATGTCATTATACTTTTTTTCCTGTTCATCTTCCAGATCGGCCGTAACAAAGACGAATGTGGATGAGGCAAGGTTGTCAGGGATGTTGAGCCGGTTACCAGCCGGGAACCTTGAACTGGAAAAGAGACTGACAGCAGAACTGATAGGTCTCGGTCCGGATTATCTGTTAAGGTTATGTGAAAAACTTTTACCCCCCGGGCAGGGAGACGATGCCGCAGTACGTTTTGCATTAAACGGGCTGACAAGGAATGCATTGCAGGCTGGTGGCGAATCCGGCAGGTCGATGTATTCGAATGCTTTACTGACTTCCCTGGAAAAGACACAGGACAGGGAGATAAAGGCGTTTCTGATCCGGCAGCTTCAGCAGGTCGGCGGAAACGAAGCAGTGAAACCGCTTGGGAAATATCTTTCCCATGAAAACCTTTACGAACCTGCTGCAATGGCATTATTTTCGATAGGCGGGTATACGGCCGAGATGGAATTAATCAATGCCTTGAGCAAATCTGATGACAAAAAAGCGTTATCAATAATAAAAATACTCGGTGATATGAAAAGTAAGGCTGCCGGATATGCGTTAACCGGATATGCGATGAGCGAGAACAAAGAGATCAGGGAAATGGCATTATATGCTCTGGCGAATATAGGCCCATTTACACCGGATGCCCTGTTGGCCGCGGCTGCAGCTCAGTCCTTTTCATACATTGACAGATCAAAAGCGGCGACGAATCAGCTGTTATATGCACAGAGGCTGGCGGAATCGGGAATGAGCGCTCAATGTGCGGACCTGTGCAGAGACCTTATCAGGAATAACACTTCCCCTGAAAACAAAAATGTTCAGATTGCCGCACTGACAATTTTGCAGAAAGCTGTCGGTGAAGATGCCTTATGGGACCTGATAAGAGCAATGGACAGCCCTGATAAGGATGTAAGAATTTCGGCGATGGAGACTGCCAACAGGATACCCGGGACAAACACAACGATCGAACTTTTCAACAAAATGAAGGCATCCGATCCTGAAATTCAGCTGGAACTGCAGTCGGTATTAAGAGAACGTGACAAACAGTATCTGACAACGGCTGTCGAGGCTGATATGATCTTGTGGGTGGATGAAGAAGGCTTCAGGCCATTGTTCAACGGAAAAGACCTGACGGGATGGAAGGGTCTTGTCGGTAATCCTTTGACGCGTGCTGAAATGAGTCCGGAAGAGCTGGCAAAAGAACAGGAAAAAGCAGATGAACTCATGCGGGCCCACTGGAAGATCGAAGACGGCGTTCTTGTATTCGACGGTGAAGGCAGTCATTTATGCACCGAGCGGGATTACGGTGATTTTGAGATGAAAGTAGACTGGAAGATCGGGCCTGAGGGTGACAGCGGGATTTATCTAAGAGGATCACCGCAGGTGCAGATATGGGATACGGCTCAGTGGCCCGAGGGTTCCGGCGGATTATACAATAATCAGAAAAATCCTGCAAAACCACTTGCTGTTGCTGATAATCCGATCGGTGAATGGAATTCGCTTCATATTAAAATGGTCGGTGATATGGTCACTGTTTACCTTAATAATATTCTGGTCGTTGATAACGTTGTAATGGAAAATTACTGGGACAGGGATCAGCCTATATTTCCGAGGGGACAGATCGAACTGCAAAGTCACGGTTCAACTCTGTATTTTAAGAATGTCCGTATCAAGGAACTGGACGAAGTGGTTATTGATACCGAACCGGAGCTGGAAGAAGGATTTGTGCGATTATTCAACGGTGAAGATCTGACCGGCTGGGTCGGCGATAAGATCAGTTATATTGTTGAGGACGGAAAGATCGTAGTTGATCCTGCACGCGGCGGAGGCGGAGGCAATTTATACACCGAAAATGAGTATCAGGATTTTGTATTCCGGTTTGAATTCAGGCTGACACCGGGCGCCAACAATGGTCTCGGAATTCGTGCTCCTCTGGAAGGTGATGCCGCTTATGTTGGCATGGAACTCCAGATTCTTGACAATACAGCGGATATCTATGCTGACCTGAAGCCATGGCAGTACCACGGTTCTGTCTATGGTATACATGCAGCATCGAAGGGTTACCTGAAGTCTGTCGGTTCGTGGAATTCGCAGGAGGTTATTGTGCGGGGCAGACACATTATAGTAAATCTTAATGATGTTGCTATAGTGGATGTGGATCTTGACGAAGTTACGGCAGGCGGAACAATTGACGGAAGGGACCATCCCGGCCTTAACCGTGAGAAAGGACATATCGGATTTTTAGGGCATGGTTCACGCGTTGAGTTCAGGAATTTAAGGATCAGAGAAATAAACCGTTAATTACGGAAATTATTATAAAACGTGCCGCTGTATACCCAAAATTGCAGCGGCATTTTTACCCGCGAGTATCTATCCTATCTATTTTGAGTTTTTGGAGTGATGTGTTTTAAAGGGCATTCAAATCGAACGGAGGTTTTATGTTTCTGGAAAAGAATAGAAAGCATCTGTCGGAAGTAGTATTTTTAACTGTTGCTGTTGTTTTCCTGTTAGTGTTTTCAGCCGATTCATTTTCACAGACACGGAAAGAGATCAATATACCTGATATCCCGGGATATATCACATTAAAATGCGATTTTCACATGCATACGGTTTTTTCAGACGGGCAGGTATGGCCTACGGTCAGAGTGGACGAGGCATGGCTCGAAGGACTGGATGCTATCTCGATCACAGATCATATAGAATACCAGCCGAAGGACGAAGTTGTAAAAGATGAGCATAATCTTCCCTACAGACTGGCAAGATCAAAAGCAAGGCAGCTGAATCTTTTAAATATCCAGGGTACCGAGGTGACACGAAGTGTCCCGCCGGGGCATCTTAATGCAATTTTTATTACGGATGCTAAAGCGATGGATACTGAGGATTACATGGATGCATTGAGGATCGCCAAAGAACAGGGAGGCTTTATTTTCTGGAACCATCCATCGTATAAACAGGTCAATAATCAGTCTATCTGGCATATCGAGCATACTGAGATCCTGGAGAGGGGATTAATGCAGGGGATCGAGGTAGTGAATGGCAGCACTTATTATCCCGAAGCACATCAATGGTGTCTGGATAAAAAACTGACAATGATCGGCACTTCCGATTCGCATACGGTTATGGCTTTTCAGTATGGTGGCAATGAAGACGACCACAGGCCGATGACGCTTGTATTTGCTGAGGAACGAACAGCCGAAAGCCTGAAAGAGGCGCTGTTCGACAGGAGAACCGTTGTATACTGGCAGAATTCCATGGCAGGTGAGGAAAAATTTTTGAAACCTTTGTTTCATGAATCACTCGACATCCTGAATACTGAAATTACTATTCGGGGAACGGGTTCAGTTAACGTACAGATCCATAACAAGTCTGATATGACATACAGGCTGCGATCTCAGGGGAGTACGGATGAAATTACTTTTCCAGGTAATATTGAATTACCTGCCGGAAAGACCGTGTTGCTGAATGTCAGAGGAAGTTCGGAAGAGACTTCCGGGCGGAAAAAAGTTAAACTGCCGTTAATAGTAAGCAACATGTATTCGAAACCACGTGAGGGATTGCAGGTGGAAATCGAACTGGATGTGACTTTTATCCCAACGAACAGATGAGTGATCTGAAACACTTTTTTGGGAGTATATTGCTGGTTTTCTGTTTAACGGGAACAAAATAAAAACGTGTGAGTATTAGAATAAAACGATTTGTCTTTTTCACAGCATTTTTCTGGTGGTATTAAACCAAATGTTTGTGTAACAGGGGTTAGGGTTACATGAGCGTTCTTCTGTTGTGCGATTGTAAAAAAGCAGCTTATTAAAAGGCTGCTTTTTTGTATTTTGGATAGATTGAAGGTACGTAATACTTTATTCCACAATATTATTTTCCATCTCAATTAATTATCAGTTATATTCCCACGGGTTGAAGAGGTTTTCTGTATTAATTTCGCTGAGTGATCGGCAGCCGGTGGCTGCGAGCAGTTCCTGCAGGCCGTGGTCGAGGTTATTTACGTAATTTGCCACTCTTTTTGCCTTAGTCTCTATGTGCAGTCCCCTCTGGAGAGCCTTATCGTGCGTGGTTATCCCCACAGGGCAGCTTCCTGTATTGCACTGAAGCGCCTGAATACAGCCTATCGCCAGCATGAATCCCCGTGCTGTATAGACCGCATCCGCACCATAGGCGAAAGCCTTCATCTGACGGGCAGGATTTATAAGTTTACCGGCGCACAGGAGCTTGAATTTATCCCTGATCTCTTCCTCTTTCAACAGGTTGTTTACCGCTGTCAGTGCCCTGAACAGCGGGATACCGACGTAGTCCATAAAACTTCTGGGTGCGGCGCCTGTCCCTCCTTCGGCTCCGTCAATCGAGATATAATCCGGAAAAACACTGTTTTCTTTCATAGCTAATACAAGCTCCCTGAATTCGGCCTCATTACCGAGGCAGAGTTTTATACCGACCGGCAGTCCGGATACGTCCTGCACTCTTTTGATAAATCCGACCGTGTTTTCGGGAGAGTCGCATTCGACATGTCCGGGCGGCGAGTAAACGTCCTGTCCGACTTTAACTCCGCGGAGTTCAGCGATCTCGGGAGTGACCTTTGAGCCGGGCAGCAGTCCACCCTTTCCGGGTTTTGCACCCTGTGAGAGTTTTATCTCCACCATTCTAATATTATTGATGGAGCATATCTCTTTCAGCTTGTCTTCATTTAAAGTGGCATCTTCATTGCGTACCCCGAACTTTGCTGTGCCCATCTGGAAAATGATATCCGGTTTTTCCATCAGGTGATATTTCGGGAATCCGCCCTCCCCGGTGTTCATGGGTATACCGGCAAGTTTAGCGCCTCGGGCAAGCGCTCTTACTGCATTTTCACCCAGAGCTCCAAAACTCATGGCACTGATAATGAACGGTTTGTTTATGGTGTAAGTACTTTCTATTCCGCGTTCCTCACCGAAAGTAAGCGAATACGGTTCGAGGTCTTTCATTTTCAGCGGATACATCGAGTGTCTGATCATACCGTAGTTAAGCTCTTCCATCGATCCGAATGCAGCGGTACCGATATCGTTCTTGGCATACTGATAAACTTCTCCCCTTTCCCTGCGGGTGAATGGGCGTTCTTCCGTGTCGCTTGCTATCCAGTACTGCCTGAGCTCCGGGCCGACACTTTCCATTATATATCTTATCCCTCCGAAGAAACCAAAATTCCTAAGTATTGCGTGTTTTTTCTGAATGAATTTCAGGTAAAACTCCAGAGCAAAAAAGAGCAGGAAAAATCCTGAACCCAGATAATACCATGGGGAGAACAAAAATCCGAGACCAGTGAATAGGATCAAGCCGATGTATATTGTGAGTGATGCGCCTTTTGCGAGAAAACCGATGT
>JBHPLC010000085.1:0-8071 GCA_042564455.1 Candidatus Zhuqueibacterota bacterium
TTGCTTCCGAAATTAACCTGCCGAAAGACTATTTAGAACCTGATTCTAAAAACCTGAAAAAATATGCAAGAACAGAGCGGGCGAAACAGCCGGAAGTGGAAAAAACTGAAAGATGCAGCAGTTTTGTTGAAGTGGAACAGAGTTTTATACTTGAGGATGCTTTAAGTGAGGCTGGCCGCTGCATGAGATGCGATTTGGAGTTTTCTAAGAAAAACAGTGAAGATGCACAGCTTGAAAGTGCTCAAGTTAAGGAGGAACAACATGGTAACTCTTAAAATAAATGATCTGGAACTTAAGGTAGAAAAAGGCACTACAGTTCTTGAGGCGGCAAAATCAATTGGATTCCCTATACCGACTTTATGTAATATGGATGGCCTGACACCATACGGTGCATGCAGATTATGTGTTGTCGAGATCCGGCAGGGAAAATCTTCACCCCGTCTTGTTTCATCATGCACATATCCTGCAGAAGAAGGCATGAATGTAAGAACTGCTTCTTCAAAGGTAATGAAAGCCCGGAGGATGATACTTGAACTTCTGCTTGCTTCTTCACCTCAGTCAAAAGTTATCCAGGATCTGGCAGCAGAGTTCGGTGTTCGTACTCAGAGGTTCAGACAGGAACAAGAGGACTGTATTTTATGCGGATTATGCGTACGCATGTGCAAAGAGCAAATGGTGGCAAAAGCTATCGGATTTCAGGGAAGAGGCAACAACAGAAAGATCGGGACACCATTTGATGTTCCGAGTGATGATTGCAGATTGTGCGGAGGATGTATGTATGTATGTCCGGCATGTCAGCTCCGGTGTACCTTTACTCAACCTGATAAAGCTATTTGCGGAGGTTGTGCAAATCTTCAGCCGCCATGTGTTGAAAAAGAAAGTTTTGACGACATGATGTGCTATATGGAACCATGCGTTGCTTGTGAAATTAATAAAGATAAATAAATATTGTTTAGGAGGAACATAAGATGTCACTTAGCAGAGTAAATACTTCAGCTTCAACTTTGACGAAAAACAGGACTGAAGGCTCTATTACACCTCATTCAGGTATGTGCGTGACTTGTGTCGACGGATGTATCGGTATGTGTGAAATCGGAAAATCAGCTTACAGAGGACACGAAGTAATTTATCCTCAGCCATTCGGTGTGATAACATCAGCGTCAGAAAAAATATATCCTGTGGATTATTCACATTTTAATATTATGGGTACCGCTGTTGGTGCTCATGGGATAGAAGCTGACAGCGATAAGGCAATTTTCCCCAATGTTGACCTTGGCGTTACCTTCGGGCATGATAACGGTATAAAGTTTAAACTGCCTATTATGATACCCGGTATCGGCTCGACAAATGTCGCAAAAAACAACTGGGAAGGCGTAGGTATTGGTACAGCTATTTCTGGTACAGGTCTGACAATTGGTGAAAATGTTGTCGGAATGGACGAGGATGCAGTAATTAAGGACGGCCGCATAATTGATGCTCCGGAACTGAAGAAACGTGTAACTCTTTTTACAGATTATCAGCGTGACGGATACGGTGCAATAGTCCTGCAGGCAAACGTAGAAGATACACGTCTTAAAGTTCAGGAATATGGCATAGATAACCTCGGTGTCAAATGTGTCGAACTGAAATGGGGACAGGGTGCAAAGGATATTGGCGGTGAAGTCAAGATAACAAATCTTAAAAAAGCACAGTTGCTTTATGACAGAGGTTATGTTGTTTTACCGAATCCGACCGATCCTAAAGTAATTAAAGCTTTTGAGAGCGGAGCATTCAAAGAGTTTGAAAGACACTCAAGAGTCGGTATGGTTACTGAAGAATCTTTTGCGTCACGTGTCGAAGAACTGAGAAAAGCAGGCGCAAAATATGTTTTCCTGAAAACAGGTGCATACAGACCTGCAGATCTGGCTCGCGCAGTATATTTTGCCTGTAAATATAAGATCGACCTCTTAACAGTTGATGGTGCAGGCGGTGGAACCGGAATGAGCCCATGGAAAATGATGTGTGAATGGGGTATTCCTCCTGTTGAACTGCATACACTGCTGTATGATTATCTGCAGAAAATGTCTGACAAGGGTATGCATATCCCGGCAGTTGCCCCGGCAAGCGGATTTGTTTTTGAAGACGCTATGTTTAAGGGACTCGCAATGGGCGCTCCGTTTGTGAAACTTATCGGTATGGCACGCGCACCACTGGCCGCCGCAATGGTAGGTAAGACTATCGGCCGTACGATCTCTGATAACGAACTTCCGGTATATGTTGAGAGATTCGGACATACACAGGATGAGATCTTCGTAACCGCTCATCACTTACGCAATGAACTCGGCAAAAAAGAATATGACAGGATCCCGACTGGTGCTATCGGATTATATACATACTATGAGAGACTGGCACAGGGCTTACGTCAGATCATGGCAGGCAGCAGAAAATTCGCTCTGAAATATATCACAAGAGATGATATTGCTGCAATTACTCCGGAAGCTGCTGAGATCAGCGGAATCAACTATGTCACAGATGTTGATAAAGAAGAAGCAGAAAACATTCTGAACGGCAAATAATCAGATATTTGGTGAAGTAATTCATCAAATATAGTAAGAATAATATTTATCAAGCCCGCGGCCCCCGAAAGGTTACCGCGGGTTTTTTTGTATCTGTAAACAACCATTCCTAATTATAATTCTCATGATTCACATCCCCCTTGTCACGCCGTAATTTTGGCGGACAGGCGACCTTCGAAGGGGACATCCTCCAAATATTCCCCCTTTCTAAAGGAGGAATTAAAGGGGGATTTAAAAAGAAACATTCAGGGAAATTGACAGACATTTCCCGGTACGCAGATGGCGACCTGTCTGTAAATAATAGATAAAAAGAACTCTACAAAGCTTGTTGTTAAACCTTCCCAAAATTCCTGTTGATTCTGATAAAAATAATTTTTACGTTGCAGGGAATATTTTTGTTTTTTAACTGTACCATCTATATCACCTCATTAATATAGTATCTATCCATTGCACTGTCATTGGAGGATTAAATGCGTTCCTGCCTTGTAGTTGTACTGCTGAGTATAACTCTGATATTTTCCTGTTCCAAAGAAACGCAAGACACCTATACCATAGAAATGATTGATGGAGTGAAACATATTAAGAATCATGTTCCGCTATGGGGAGATAAGCAGAAAGTGGGACTTGAGTTTGTACAGCAGATCGGTGAGTTAGATGGAACGGATAACAATTATTTGTTTTTCCGTCCATTTGATGTATTCAGGCATAAAAATGGCAATTTATACATTACAGATTCAGGTAATTATCGAATTCAAATATTTGATCCTGATGGTAAATACTTGAGAACAATTGGCAGAAAAGGTCAGGGCCCGGGAGAATTTGAATTTCGTCCTGCTTATATTGATTCAGATTCAAAAGGAAATATGTATATTGCCATGGAGCATTCCAGGAAAAAGTTCCAAATCATAAGAGAAAATGGAGAATTTGGAATCCGTTTTGATTTGTCACAAACAGGATTCTGGTTTAGAGTTTCAAGTTCCGGAGAAATATTTCTTTCTTATAGTAATGCTCCAATTACCTATAATAATGATAATCAGCCAGTAAGAGAATATACAACTTATGACTTTCTTGTAGGTGTATTTGATTCACAGGGCAATTTAAAAAAGGAGATAGGAAATCCATTTGATTTTGGTGATCATAATGTATCACGTTTAGCCAACAGTAATTATATTGATATTGATGCTGATGATAATCTTTATGTTCTGTTTCAAAACAAAAACATTATAGACAGATATTCAAAAATAGGAAATTTAGAATTAAGGATAGAGTATCCTGCTGAATTAGATAAAGCATATAAAATAGGAAGAAGAAAATCCAGTGTACCGGGATCGGATTGGGAATTTGAATTTCCCGATTTTCCCAATTATGCACATAATATAGGTATTGATAATAAAGACCGTATTTGGATAATGACAACAGAAAATTCAAAAATAGAAGACAGTGTTGCGAAATATATATATAATTTTACGATTTTTGATAATGAAGGTGTACTTCTTGGAAAGATTCCGGCACCGGATGTCATAGGCTGGATGAGGATTTTTCAGGATAGATTATATATCATTGAACCTATGACCAAAATGTGCATCTACGAATACCGCATCGTTGAAAAGTAAATACCACATCGATCCGGCAGTTTACTCCGAACAACAAAGGGCAGGCGGAAGTGAGGGGGGGTAGTATCTTTCCAGCAGGAGTGTGCCCGGGAACGAATTTTGTGTGTGATTCGTTAAGAAAGGTAACAACTGTTTTATCCGTGAAAACAGATTCAGTTGAAATCCGGAAAAACAAGTTTTGAGAAAAAGGTGTTGTCTTGAGAAAATTTATTCAAAGCATACCGGTTTATTTTATATGTATCGCCGTTATTGCTGTTATTATTACCTCTTTTGGTCAAGCCGAAGCTCAACGCAGCAGGGACAGGTGGCAGCAGCCCGAAAAGGTAATGGATGTCATCGGTGTCAAGCAGGGTATGGTGATCGGCGAGGCAGGTGCAGGTGACGGATATTTTACCTTCAAATTGGCAGAAAGAGTAGGGGATAAAGGAAAAATTTATGCCAATGAGATTGACAGAAGAGGTTTGAAGTCTATCACCCGGCACTGTGAGCGGGAAGGTATCACAAACATAGAAACGGTCCTCGGTAAAGTGGACGACCCCCTGTTCCCTTCAGATTCACTGGACATGGTCTTTATGGCGCAGGTGTTTCATCATCTTGATAAACCGGTTGAATTTCTGCAAAACATAAAACCCTACCTGAAATCCGGAGCGTTCCTCGTAATGGTCGAGAACGAACCGGCAAAATCAAACAACAGTGCCCGTCATTACATGCCGAAAGATAAATTACTGAAAAAAGTATCAGAGACGGATTTCGAACTCGACCGTATCGAAACATTCCTCTCCAGGGATAATATCTATATTTTTCGATTGAAGAAGTAACCAGCAGATACAAATACATACGTTAATTAATATTGAATTAATAGAGCTTTCTATTTCCAAAAACACAGAATAAATACAATTTGTGTTGGAATAATTGACAGAATTAAATTAGCTTCATCATCGTCTACTCATACCTCAGTGCATTCACCGGATTTCTTATTGCCGCTTTTATCGTGTGGTAACTTATAGTCGACAGGGCGATCAAAAATACCACAATTCCTGAGAAAACAAAAACTATCAGGCTGAGGTCGATCCTGAATGCGTAGTTCTGCAGCCATTTATCGAGCGCCAGGTATGTCAAGGGCAGGGCGACAAAATTCGCTATCAGCATAAATATCAGAAATTCCTTCAGTACCAGTTTCAAAATACTGCCGGTGGATGCCCCTAATGTTTTCCTGATCCCTATCTCCTTAGTGCGGCTTTCGGCGCTGAATGTCGAAAGACCGAACAATCCCATACATGCGATCAGAAGCACAAGCCCGGAAAAGCAGTAAAACAGCTTGTTCACGCGGGAATCATTAGCATACAGAGCCACAAGAGATTCATCGAGATATTGCAGATCGAACGGATAATTCGGTTCTATTTCGTTATATACCTGTCCAATATAATCTCTTGTGGAAGCGAAATCTGCAGAATTGACTTTTATATACATGTAATTGTACAATGGCGGCAGATTACAGATCACTATCGGCTGTATCGCAAAATGCAGCGAACGAAAATTATAATCCTGAACCAGACCGACAACGGTCAGTGAGTCGGAGAAATACATCGAGGCTCTCATCCCGACCGGAGTCTCGTTATCCATTATCCTTGCCGCTGATTCATTAATAAGTATCTGTCTGTAAGATATCTGTTCGTTTTGTTTACTAAGAGGTTCTCCTGCAAGAAGATTCATTTCAAATACATCCATAAAATCAGCATCAGCGCTCACAGTTCCCATCCTATTTGCACCGGGCTCAAGATCCTGCGGCATATTTTCCCAGCCTACATTGTTATATCCGAAAGTTCCGCGAGTCATCAGGCTTGATACCAGCGTCACACCGTTGATCCCCGAGTGTTCTAAAAGCATGGTTTTCGCTATGCCGTGATCTTCCTTAAGCCTGCCTTCAAGTTTGAAATAGACAATATTATCCTGGTTATACCCAAGGTCTCTGTTCAGCATATATCTGAACTGTTTCGCTATTACTATTGTCGCAATTATCAGGCAGATCGTAATTACAAACTGGTTGGTAACCAGTACCTTCCTGAACATTCCCTTGCCGGATTTAAAACCGAAGTCACTTTTTAATGTCCGTACCGGTTTGAATGCCGACAGCAGAAACGCAGGGTAACCGCCCGCCAGGAAACTTGTAACAAGAACCATGATCGCTATTACACCAAGTACAAGTTTTTTGTCGATCTGATCAAACGTGACCGGTTTTCCCGTAATAGACTCGAAAACCGGCAGCAGGCTGTATACAAGTATCAGCGAAATAATTAGTGCCACGAATATATAAACTGCGGACTCAAAATAAAACTGGCCTATCAGCTTCCTTCTATATCCACCGAAAACCTTTCGCAGTCCGACTTCTTTTGCCCTGAATCCTGAGAGTGCGGTCGTAAGATTCACAAAATTTATACAGGCAGTAATCAGTATAAGAAGACAGGTGATCGATAATATATAAACATACTTTATGTTTCCCCGTTCAATATAGTCCTTTATCACACCGGATTTCAGATGTATATCTTTAATCGGCTGAAATCGGATCAGTCTGGTTGTGCTTACATTATTGTCAACCTGGAAGTTATAGACCTTCTCCTTGAAATCATCAATGGACACATTTTCATTCAGCATAACATAGTTTCTGTAATAGGCAAAACCCAATGATTCCAGTGTGCCCCTGTAGCTCGGCATTACATCTTCTATATTTTCAAAAGGTACAAGCATGTCAAACTGAAGATGAGTATTCGGCGATACATCCTCGATAATACCGGTGACCAGGTATGCAAACTGCTGATCGACCAGTACCAGTTTGCCCATCGGATCTTCATCGCCGAAGTACTTTTTTGCCATACTTTCTGTCAACACTATCGATCCGGGATTTATGAGTGCGGACGACTTATCACCCCTGATGAACGGGATCGTGAACATTTCCAGTATACCCTGATCGGCGAATGCAACTTTGCTTTCCAGGAATGAATTGCTGCCGTATGTGACAAGGAGATTGGGAGGACTGATCACTATTTTGAATCTTGCTGATTCTATAACTTCTTCAAACTCACTTTTTAAAACAATGGATGCACCTCCTGGTGTAAACGATGAGAAAGATGTTTCCGCCCCGCGTTGAGCTTCAACATAGATCCTGTAAATATTATCCGCATTCTCATGTGTGTTCTCATAACTGATCTCACCCTGTATCCATAGAAATATCAGTATCCCGCTTGCCAATCCTATCGCAAGCCCCCCGAGGTTGATAAATGAATGAATTTTCCGCTTAAGCATGCTTCTTAAAGAAATCACTAAATAGTTTCTGAACATAACTGAACTCCAATAGATTGAATCTAATAAAAAATGGTAAAATGATTTTATAATCTGATTCATATACCATAAATTAGCTCTTGATCTGCCTGAAGATCTGCAAATTTCGATATAGAATTCCTTCAGATCACCCAGGATAAACTCTTTTTCATCCCATCTGACCATACAGGAAAGAAGCCATTCAGCAAAAACCGGCGGATTTATTGAATTATCTTTCAATTAATAACCCTTTTCGAGTTCCAGGTCTGTTATATTATCCCACATTGCTTCATTTACTTTCTTGGTATGTGCCAAAGCCTTTAAACCTTCATGGGTAAGTTTATAAAACTTTTTCCGTTTACCGCCTCTTTCTGCGGTTGGTTCACCAAGTATTGCATTGATATATCCCCATTTCGAAAGACGGTTTAGCGGTACGTAAATAGCTCCGACTGACCAGTCCTGATTTGTTTCGCGGATGATGTGTTTCCTGATAGTGACACCGTATGCATCATCTTTCAGTTTCCATATTGCAAGCAGAACAAGCTCCTCAGGTTTTGATAATACCTTCATAATGATCCCTTTGCAGGA
>JBHPLC010000086.1:0-8033 GCA_042564455.1 Candidatus Zhuqueibacterota bacterium
CATACTCCTGTATTCAGGTCTTCCCGGCCTACGATTCATATATATCACATGTTGTTCGAATACCTAACTGAAAAATTAGCTCCTGCTACAACTGTTCATGGAACTCTCGTTGATGTCTATGGTGTCGGCGTTCTTTTTACCGGAAGAAGCGGAATAGGAAAAAGTGAGATTGCACTTGATCTTGTTGAACGGGGTCATAGACTTGTTGCTGATGATATTGTATGTATTATAAAAAAGCGGTCCGGTATGTTGACAGGGACGAGTCAAAAACTTTTAAAAAACATGCTTGAGATCAGAGGAGTCGGACTAATTGATGTTTGGAGTACGTTCGGTATAAGAGCTACACGTGTGCAAAAAAGAATTGAAGTTGAAGTACTGCTTGAAGATCACAGAAAAATCGAAGATTATGACCGCCTGGGTGTCGAGGATGAAAACAGAGAATATCTCGGTGTGAAGATACCACTGCTTCGTCTCCCTATTTTTCCTGGAAAAAATATTACAGTAATTTCAGAAGTCATTGCATTAAAAGTTATGCAGAGAATTTATGGTTTTAGACCGGAAAAGGACTTTATCAATAAACTTGACAAAAAAATTAAAGAACAGAACAAAATAAGAAAATATCTTGCTGGTGATATAGAATAATCGATATATTGAATTATCATTACTGCACAAAAGCAATAAAGAAAATAAGCGGTATTTTATGATTCGCGGATTGATATTAACACACGGTGACTTTGGCAGGTCTGTTATTAGTACAACGGAAAAGATCATGGGCCCTGTTGAAGGTGTAAAAGTTATTAGCAATGAAATGGTGTCTATTAAGGATCTCGTTTCCACATTAGATACATCAATAAAAGAATTTGAAGAAGACGAAGTACTTATTATGGTTGATTTCTGCGGCGGCAGCTGTTGGCATGCAGCACAGGTAGTTATGCGTGACAGGCCCAAAACAGCATTGATCTCCGGTGTTAATCTCCCTATGGCTTTAGCGTTTGCCAATAAAAGAGATTCCTATAAATTAACCGAATTCGCAGAATATCTGAAAGAATCATCGGTAAAAGGAACCGAGATCAAAAACTGGCAGGAAGAGCCTGAAGATAAAAATCAAGGTTAAAATTATATTGAATATTAAACAACCATTCATTAAATTAACGAATCTGATAATTGTATAACCACTGAGCCGCCGATAATTTTGGCGGCTCAAAAACGTAAAACTGATTATATAAAATGTCTATTGTACTTGTTAGGATCGATGACCGTCTTATCCATGGTCAGGTAACAGTCGGATGGGGAGGATTTTTAAGTCCGGATAGGATTCTGCTTGTCAGTGATGAGATTGCTAACAACGAATGGGAAAAGGAACTTTACGAAAACTGTGTTCCTTATAATATATCTGTATCTATCCTGACTGTTGAAGAAGCTGTTCTGGCTCTGGCAAAAAACGGATTCAAAGAAGAACGGATTATTCTTCTTGCAGAATCCCCATCGGTAATAACCAACCTTGTAAAACAGGGTGTTTCATTTCAGCAGGTAAATATCGGGGGCATGCACTACAAAAATGACAAGAAAAAGATTCTTCCGTACGTTTATATTGACGATAACGATAAAAATGATTTTCTATACCTCAGCAATAACAATATTGAACTCATCTGTCAGGACCTTCCACAATCAAAAAAAGACAACCTCATTGATTTTCTTGAATAGTAACAATCAAAACTACTCCTGTTTTTTGTCTGTTTCTCCTCACTTAATATATTTTCTATATAAATTTCTTTGATTAATTCTAAAAATATTTTAACTTGTTAGCTTTAAATTAACAAAATTATAATACTTAATTGACCTTGGAAAATGGACTATAATTTTAAAGATATCGAAAAGAGATGGCAGGAAAAATGGGAAGCTTCTGGTTGTTATAAAACCTCCGATTCCAGCAAACTCCCTAAATTTTACTGCCTTGAAATGTACCCTTACCCCTCCGGCAAACTTCACATGGGACACGTTAGAAATTATTCAATTGGTGATGTTGTAGCAAGATTTCAAAGACGTAATGGTTACAACGTTCTATATCCTATGGGTTATGATGCAATGGGGCTGCCTGCTGAAAATGCTGCAATAAAAAATCAGATCAATCCCAGTGAGTGGACATTAAAATGTATCGATATGATGAAAGAGCAGCAACTGAGAATGGGATTCAGTTATGACTGGAACCACTCTGTTACTACATGTCTTCCTGAATATTATAAATGGAATCAATGGATTTTTATACAGTTTTTCAAAAACGGTCTCGCATATAAGAAAAAAGCCGCTATCAACTGGTGTGATAAATGCGGAACTGTTTTGGCTAACGAACAGGTTATAGACGGCTGCTGCTGGAGATGTGATACTGAAGTAACTGACAAAGAACTCGAACAATGGTTCTTCAATATCCGGAAGTATGCGGATGAACTCATCAATGATCTTGATGAACTTGATCTCTGGCCGGAACAAGTCAAATCAATGCAGAGAAACTGGATCGGGAAATCTATTGGAACAGAAATCATTTTCCCTGTAGCCGATTCCGATCTAAAGATCCACGCATTCACTACAAGGCCGGATACATTGTTCGGTGTAACCTATCTTGTAATGGCTCCGGAACATCCGTTCGTGAAAGAACTTATCGCCGATACTGCTGAAAAAAAGGACGTGGAAAATTATATTAAAACCGTTAAGAAAAGATCCCGAATTGACAGGCTTGCGGAAAATCGTGAAAAAGAAGGCGTTTTTACCGGTAGATATATTATTCACCCCTTAACCGGAGTGAAATACCCCATATATGTAGCTGATTACGTTTTAATGGATTATGGCACCGGGGCGGTTATGGCTGTTCCTGCTCACGATCAAAGAGATTTTGAATTTGCAAAAAAATATGACTTGCCTATTCAGGTTGTAATCACACCTGACATAAATGATCCTTTAACTGTCGAAATAATGAAAGAGGCTTTTGTAGATCCGGGTTTTGTGGTGAATTCCGAAGAGTTTAACGGGATGGAAAACGAAAAGGCAAAATCTGCCATAACAAATAAACTTATCGAAAAAGACCTCGGAGATTTTTCTGTAACATACCGCCTGAGAGACTGGCTTATTTCCCGCCAGCGATACTGGGGAACTCCTATCCCTATGATCTACTGTAATAAATGCGGCACCGTACCCGTTAACGAGTCAGATCTTCCGGTTCTTTTACCCGAGGATATTAAATTTACCGGAGAAGGAAATCCAATTGAAACATCCGGTACATTTAAAAATACAGAGTGCCCTTCCTGCGGAGGCAAAGGTACACGGGAAACCGACACGATGGATACATTTGTAGACAGTTCCTGGTACTTTTTGCGATTTATCTCACCTGATAATAAATCTAAACCTTTTGACAAAGAGCTAAGCGACCGCTGGATGCCCGTAGATCATTATATAGGCGGAATAACACATGCAATTCTTCATTTATTGTACTCAAGATTTTTTATGAAAGCGCTCCGTGATTTAGGTCTTACAAGCCACAAAGAACCTTTCAGGCAGCTGACTACCCAGGGGATGGTTCTTAAAAACGGTGAAGTGATGTCAAAATCAAAAGGTAATGTTGTTGATCCCGGTGAACTTATCGAACAATTCGGCGCAGATTCTGTCAGAACATTTATGTTGTTCGCTGCTCCTCCGGAAAAAGAATATGACTGGAATGATGAAGGCATTTTTGGTGTATCAAGATTTCTTAACAGATTATGGAATCTTGTCCAGGAAAATAAGGATTTATTGTATAAACATATGAGTTCTGATTTTAATACAGAGCTCGTGAATAAATCGGAAAAAGATTTAGCAAGAATCATTGAAAGTTCTACTAAACAAGTCACGGAAAGTATCCTGTCTCTACATTTTAACACCGGTATCAGTGCATCAATGGAACTTTATAACGGAATAAGAGATTTTATTCAGTCCAATAATGATTTTAGGAACAATGAGCTGCAGAGCCGGCTATTTGCCAAAGGAGTAATAAGACTTATTTCTCTGCTGAATCCCTTTGCCCCGCATATTACTGAAGAACTTTGGCTGCAGTTATCAGGAAAAGGTTTTGTTTCTATATCAGACTGGCCGGATTTTAATCCGGAATTATTGGCAGTAGAAGAATTAACGATAGTTGTTCAGGTAAAAGGAAAAGTCAGGGGTAAAATACAGGTGCCTGCTGATCTGGATGAAGAAGAGATTAAAGATCGGGCAAAAAATTTGGAAAATGTTCAAAAATTTATCACAGGAGACATTAAAAAGATCATTTATATCAAAAACAAGCTTATTAATATTGTTGTATAGTTATATGCGCAAACCTCTATATTTTAAAATGAACAATTTATAACATCACTTCCGTATATTATTCACCTTTTCCACAAGTTATCCACATATGTCGGTTTGTATGTGGAAATCTGGTACTACATATAACCTTAAAAAGAATTTTATTAAATTCATGCTTGTTTTTACCCTATTAGTGTATTCTATGCTTAAATCTATGCTCAAAAAAAACAGGAGTCTTACCATAATTTTAGAAAGTTATCCACAAATCCAAAAAATTATGTTCAGTAATAAAATTCTTCTTATATGTTTCTTTCATTGAAGCCCGTAACTCCTTTATTAAAAACCGTTTTCAAGAACAACAGAATACTAACACAATAGTAATTCCGCTTCAATTCTTGACAAAATAACAAAAGGAGCCGAAACGGCTCCATAAAATGGTTTATTTTCTAATACTTTAAAGACAATTATTTATACTCTCTTTCAATTCCCTGCTTTTAAATCCTGCTGATTCCGCAAAATCTTCTCCATCAGACGAGAATATTATTCCCCGGCTCGAGTTGATCAGTGCCGGAGCTTTGTCTTTTCCAATTCCTGCTGCAACTGTTTTTTCAAGATCACCCTGTTGGGCTCCTATTCCAGGGATCAGGAATGGTGAATCTGGCAAGATCTTTCTTATTAGCTGCAGTTCATCAGGATGGGTCGCTCCCACGACTATACCGATATTGCCCTTATGATTCCAATCGGAAAGTTTCTCTGCAACAGAAATAAACAATGGTTTTCCATTTTCGAGTTTAGCTTTTTGAAAGTCAAAAGATCCTTTGTTTGAAGTAAGACATAATGCAAAAATACCTTTTTCTTCGAACTTTAAGAAGGGTTCCACACTGTCAAATCCCATATATGGATTAACAGTTACAGCATCAGCACTAAGACCATCAAATAATGCTTTTGCATATTGTGCGCTGGTATTTCCTATATCTCCCCTCTTGCCATCCAGTATAATCAGTGAGTTCCAGCTGATCAGTTTAATACTGTCTGCAAGAGCAATGTATCCTTCGATCCCTGCTGCTTCATAGAAAGCCATGTTAAATTTATAAGCAGCTGCATGTTCCGAAGTTGCCTCAATGATCTGTTTATTGAATTCAAGTATTCTTTCTCCCTCCGAACCTTCTATACATCCGGGGATTTTTGCAGGATCTGAATCTAAACCTACACAGACATTTGAATCTTTCTTTTTAATTATAGACTTAATTCTCTCTGAGAAATTCACTATCAACTCCCGATTATTTAGACACATTCTCATCTATTTTAACTGCAATAACTGCTATATCATCCTGCCTGCCTGCCTTTCCGGAAAACCTTAATACAGAATCTCTTATCATTTCAATCAATCTATCCGGCCTGTTATCCGCATACTTCGATATGATTCTGTTTAACCTCTCATCACCAAATTCCTCTCCTTTGTTGTTGCTTGCTTCTGAAACGCCGTCGGTATAAAATAGAAATAGGTCTCCCGGATCGAATGTTACGGTTCTTTCTTCCAGTGCCTTATCAAATTTTTCCCCCCTGTCAAGGCCTATTGCCATGCCTTTTGGTACTAATTGCTGAATTTCATCTCTATTTTTCTGCCGGATCAGTATCGGCAGATGGCCGGCCCTCGCAAATATCAATTCTTTTTTCTTAAAATCAAAAAGGGCATATATTACACTGATGAAAACCCCTCTGGGGGCATTTTCATAAAAAATGTTGTTCAGGTTGCTGAGTATCTCTTTTGGTGATTCATATTCTCTGGTAAGCGTTTTGACTATACCTTTTACCATCGTCATGAAAAACGCCGCAGAAACACCTTTCCCTGAAACATCTCCTATCAGCATTCCGACCCGATTCTCATCATAAGGGAAGAAATCAAAATAATCTCCCCCGACCTCCTGAGCAGGCTGACAAAGGGCTTCTATCTCAGCCCCTGAAACATTAGGTGTTGTTGAGGGTAAAAAACTTTCCTGGACATCTCTTGCTATTTCCAGCTCTCTTTTTATCCTTGCTTTTTCCGCAAGCCTGTGTTCGTAATCAGGTACATAGCTGTCTAGCTGGGAAATGTCTTTTCCGGTTTTTCTTAAATACAGCCCTCCTAAATATACCAGCATAACGAAACCGAAGATCATGTATACAAAGATTTGTGAGTAGGGATTTGAAGCCAAAAGAATTTCCTGCAGGCTGAAAAGGAGGATCCCAAGAGACAATGCAACCAGAATAGTCAGAAAATCCTCTTTTTGCCAATACCAGACCCATACGACTGCAATGGGAAAAAATATCAAAGTTGCAGAAAAATCGGGATTTATCTGAAAAAGAAAAGCTCCGGCCGGAACTATTGTAAATATTGAAAACAGTACCAATGAACGCCGTCTGGTAAAATACTTCTTGAGAATTGTTCCCCAGACTAAAACATAAAATATAAAAGCTGTTGCGATAACCGGTATTTTGTTAAATATCACTGAGGCAAATATCCATATAGGATCTACTGCAGGATACTCACTAAAGGGGATCAATATCCAGGAGCCAAATTTTTCCCTGACCATCCATTCCATTCCGATAAAGATAAAGTATCCAACACAGGCAAGGCCTGTTCCCCTGATAATCTGGTTGCCTATCTCAGAAAAACTGTATCTTCCGTTAAGAAGGGTATCTATACTTATTAGTTTTTCCCTCCATATTTCCCGTGTTAATGATTCTCCCACAGAGTAGGCCAGCATATAGAATAAAAATATTATGCCTCCAAAAAACACCGAACCGGAAAAAGAGGAAATGTTTGCAGGTGAATTTATTATATCTCCCCCCGCCCAGGCTAAACCTACAAATAATCCGATCCACATGCTGTGACGATACTCTAATTCATCCCGTTTGAGTTTTTTGAAAAACGTGATAAGAATAATAAATGTTATCATTGTAAGAAGGAATATAGAAAAGAAGAATACAACGATATTAGCTCTTGAGAGTATTGATTCTTCCTCCGGGAGAACCGAATTGACAGTTCTTAGAAATGATACTACTTCATTATCGGAAATAATTATATCTAATCTCTCATCCAGGTCCGTAAATGAATAAGAGGTGTTTCGATAACTTATGGAAATGCCGTTACTGCCACCGGACTGATTATAAGAATTTGATATTAAAGATAATGAAGTAGTATCTATTTGAGTAAAATTTTGGATGAACGTCTTGGCAGTGATTTCAGCCTCCGTCTCCGTCAGAGTGTTTGAACCAAGACTGTCTGTTAGTGCACGGTCAAAATATATAAGTTCATTCTTCGTGTTAAAAATAAACCGGGGATTCTCACCGCTATCTTCCGTTTTAATGCTGATACATTGCACTTGCCAGGTTATAATTGGTATTTCATCAGTACCAGAATCATAAATTTTGTTTTTCTGAACAAAGGTCAGCAGTTCCGTATTTACTGTTCTGTTTACAGATAAAGTGTAATTATCCGGTTCATAATTGAGCGCTTGTAACAGATTTCTGCCCTGCTGAAGTGTGTTGTTTTTGTCTATGGGTTGAGAAAAGTTGGAGAAAAATTCGTCCTTCTCAAATAGAAAAAGAGTTAAAATTAATCCTGAAACACAAAGAATTGCTGGTATCAAATCCTGAAGAATGTTTGTTTTTCTTTGGATGCTCATAGAATAAGTACAATTTTACTCAGCATTATAATTCATTTTAAACAAAATAATATA
>JBHPLC010000087.1:0-8017 GCA_042564455.1 Candidatus Zhuqueibacterota bacterium
GCGATACGTATTTTCGGCGACAACCTTTACATGATCGACACCTACACCAATCACTGTGTATACGAATACCAGATAATTGAAAAATAGAAATATAATCTAAGGGGGAAAATATGAGACCAGTAAACATTTTAAGTATATTGATTTTGTTAATTCTGTTATCCTTTGGGCAGACAACCGCCCGGCAGGAACCGCTGACAAATGTTTTGACTCTGGTGCTGACGATAGGTGGTGAGGATGACAAAAATGCCCCGGAATACCTGCTGGCAAAACCGGGGGATATTGCCGTGACAAAGAGTGGGGATATTCTAATATCGGATGAAAAGAGAATAAAGATATTTGACTCTTCAGGGAACGGCAAAGCAGTATGCGGCGGAGCGGGTGACGGTCCCGGTGAATTCTCAATGTCGAGACAAGTATTCATCAGAATCTCCGGTGAGAGGGGAGTCTTTCCGATAATTATTAATCTTTCACCGAAAGGATTTATTACAGCATTCGAATCGTCTTTCTCTATAGGCTCTGCTGATTATTATAACATTTACACACCTGAATATAAAAATTATGACCGCAAATTAATAACGGGCAATTCCCGGGTCACAGCATATCTGAATGATCATGGATATGATACAAGGAGAACAGGGATACAGAATGCTGTCTTCCTGAATGAGAATTTCACACTCTTTCATTTAAACTTAAATAACAGTTTTGAAGAGATCCTCGGTTATGATGATGGAAAAGAGTTTTATGTTATTCAGCATTATGTGAAACCCGGTGTATTTGCAAGAGGTTCGGGTTATTCAACAATTACTACAGATGCACAATTAAGATTTGTATTACTTCCAAATAGTGATATTGTCTTTTGTCATGGATATTACGATTCCAGTCTTGACGAACCCGAGGAGACGGTATCTTTGCATATAGTCTGTCTGGATCCTTACAATGAACAAACGGTACAGCTCCCGAATATTCCCGTCGCGTTGACAGAACAAGAATTAGAAGAAAAAAAAGAGCAATTGGAAAGTATGAAAAGCAGAAGAAATACCGTGTTTGATAACGAAACTGAAAAACTATTGGATGATTTTTTCGGAAAGCCGTATAAACCTGCATTTAATAAACTAATGATTGACGGTAATATACTTTTTATCAATACATTTCTGAAAAACGAGAAAGATGAATACTACACAGCAGTATACAATACCGAAACATGGGAAAAGATATCGGATTTCTACACGCCTGAATGGTTCTCCGGTTTTAAAACAGATCCGTTCCAGACCGAAAAAGTAGTTATTTCGGACGGTTATGTATACAGATTATCATCAAAAACCGACGAATTCCCCGAAGTCCAAAAATACCGTATCGATCCGAAAGTATATAAAAAATAACAGAGGCAAACAGGAGAATATAATGAAATTTTCAAAGATTATATTAATATTAGTTGTGTTATCTGTTTTTTCATCACCGCTGTACGCTTTGCAGGAACAGATCCCGGTAATAAACAACAAAGAACCTCTTAACGGAACCGCTCCTTACGCGGAGATCAAACTTCTTCATTCCATTCCGACCTATGATGATGAAATGAAATACGGAATAAGCATGATCTACGATATGGCTGTTGATGATGACGGAAACTTGTATGTTGTAAGCAGGGACGAAGATAACATAACGGTTTTTAACAGTAAGGGAGAATATGTTCAAACGATCGGCAGGGAAGGCGAAGGACCGGGCGAATTCCAAATGCCATATGGCATGGCAATTGCCGGAAACGAGATGCATGTTTATCAGTGGGGCGGACATCAGATGCAAGTTCTCGATCTTAGTGGAAAATATATTAAAAAATTTCCAGTTGACGGTGGAAACTATGATTTTATAAACTACTTCGGTGATTATTATCTGACACTGAATCTTGTATATACTATACTGGATCAGGGAGGTAGACAAAGGAATGCTGTGGTTGAAATAAGAGATAATAATTTTGATTTGATCAGAAATGTCGTCTCTGTTCCTCAGGTTACTTCAAAAGATAAACCTTTTTCCACACGGCATTCACATATCTTCAGCAGCTCAAATATCGATAAATATATCTATTTTCCGATGAATACCGACGAGTATGAGATAACAAAATATGACCTCGAAGGTAATGCGCTGCTGAAATTCACCCGTGAATATGAAAAGAAAAACTTTTCCAAGTCTGTAATGGATCACAAGAATAATCTCAAAAAATGGTGGATAGAATATTACGACGGCAACGGTACACCCGATAATTTCAGGAGTTCTTACCTGATCGATCCTGAAAAAAGACCGTGGGTGATCAGAAAAATTCTGATCGACGACAGACAGAATGTGTGGGTCATTGCCGGGGAATGGGCTGGTGATGCTGATTTTGAGGCGGAGGTAATGTCCACCCTGGACATCTTCAGTCCGGACGGAAAATATCTCAACTCACAAAAAACCGGGGCAATTACTTATCGCAGTATTATCAAAAACGGCAAAATATATTCCCTGGCCAGAAGAGCCTCCGCAGTAGCAGACGATGTGCACGAAGAGATACGGGTATTCGAGATCAAGTATCTTGATTATTAAAAAATAATAATTTATATTACAATTACCAATCTGAAACTAACCACAAAGAACGAATGGAGAAGATATAATACAGCGGCTGTGATAAGATAATGAAATAAATGTTCAACACAGAATTGCTTAAGGAGGTAGTAAATTGGGTGTGTTCATTTTATTTTCATTAGTTGTCTTTGGCATTGTATTACTTTTTCTGATATTTCTGAAACTGCAGAAACTCAAAGAAACAAATAGCGGAAAAGCCTTTCTTTTACAGCGTCTTTTAAACATTTCCGCAGTTTTTGTATTTCTCTTTATTGCTTTTATTGTTTCTTTAACATGTCTGGAAATTTGTCTGCAGATCAAATACTATGGTGACAGATTCCGCGGAAATCCCTGGTATGCCGGCGGAAATCATCCGCCCGATATGGTGATCCCCGATCTGCAGAGAGGATACAAATTAAATCCCGGTTTTGAGGGTATGGAAGTAAATCTTCAAGGCGAATTCAAAGTGCCGGTCAGTATAAATTCTGTCGGTATGCGCGGGCAGGAACGCAAATTGAACAGAGACTGCATCAATATTTTAGGTCTTGGAGATTCTTTCGTTTTCGGTGAGGGAGTGAAGTCCGAAGACAGTTTCTTATACCGGCTCGAAAATTCTTTGAACAATATACAGCAGGATATACCCGTTGAAATTTATAATGATGGTGTTCCTGCGTATAATCTTGAGCAGAATTACCTGTCGCTGAAGGATTTTTGTGATACGATTGTTCCTGACTGGGTTATTGTCGGAGTCTCGACCCTGCGGCTGGAAAGATTATTCGAACCGTATACCTGCCTTAACGGATACCTGGTAAAGAAATCGCATCTGCCGACCCTGTATTATGTTCATGGAAATTTATATCAGTCCCGTATGCCTTCTGAAATACTGAGAAAAACCGAGACATTTCTCAAAGGTCATCTATACAGCATGAATTTTTTGAAAGACAACTGTCCGAATATATTTAAAGAGACACGGGATTTTTTCCGGGGATTTTTTCCGGAGAAAGTAGAAAGCACAGTAATCTATCCATCTCCAACTCCTGCAGTGCCGTATCAAAGTAAAGAAGTAGAAGCCGGTCTGCTTGTGATGGACAAGATAAAATCATTGTCGGAACAACACGGTTTTAAGATTTATGTGTTTCTTTATGAAGGAAATCCGAATATGGATTCGCTGTTCGAAGATTACTGCGAAACAAAAAACATCCCTTTCTGTAATGTAACGGGTGCAATGAACGATGCCCGGGATCGAGGCGTAAAAGTGAATTTTGAATACGACCGCCACTGGACCGAGGAAGGACATAAAATTGCCGCTGATCTCTTATTCAGTGAATTTGCAGAATACCTCCTTCAGGATAACCACAAGCAGTAAAACTCGATTCTAAAGAGTCTGGAAGCGGGGAAGTAATGACAGAGAGTGTATTCCCCCTAAAATTCCTCACCGAAGGCCTCGGTCATATTGTTCATCAGCAGGTCGATCAGCGCATCTATCTCCCGGACTAAACAGTGCTCAGCAAGTATCTCTTCCTTCGGTTGTACAAATTCACCTTCACCCATATTATCCCCATACTGCATCACAAGATCGCGAATACATTTATCTGTAAATTCCGGGTGAAACTGTAGGGCAACAACGCGTCCATCATTATATTCAAAAGCCTGGTTGGTGCAGGCGCGGTTCTCTGCTATCCTGACCGCTCCTTCCGGCATATCAAATGTATAGTCATGCCACTGAAAAACCGATATCCAGTCCGGGAAATTTCCGAACACTTTTGATTTTTTCGACTCATCGGTCATTCCCACTCCATGCCAGCCGATCTCCTTGTGCTCGTTTTTACTTACTTCTGCTCCGAGAGCTTCAGCAACAAGCTGTCCTCCGAGGCATATTCCAAGAATAAGTTTATTTTTGTCAGCGGCTTCCTTTATCAACGATTTTTCTTCCTTCATCCATGGATATTGATCCTCTTCATGAGTATCCATTATTCCGCCAAGAATGACAAGCCAGTCAAAATCGTCAGCAGAGGGGACTTTATCCCCGTCAACAGGCCTGATTATCTTAACATCGTGACCCATATCCTCTGCGATCTCTTCGATCGTAGCATGATCAGTAATTGTGCTGTGTTGAAGTATAACCATTCTCATCTTTTACCCCGGAGTTAATTAAAATTGTATTAGTAGGACAGACATTGCCAGGTACGTCTTGCCTCGCCGTTTGTTTGGCGGGTAGGCGACTTGTCTATCAATTTATAAAATATATCCTAGTAAGACAGACATTCCTGTCTGTCTAAATAACAAATAAAAATGTGACAGATATTCTTGTCTGTCTTACTGCTTCTTTTTGTTATCAATGTACTTTGATCTCTCCGGGAATTACTTAAGGCACCCTTCTGTCTCCCTGAGAAATACTTGTGGCACCCCTAAACTTGATTTAGGGGTGTTATATTACCTACTTCTTATCAGTGAGCGTGCTTTCCCCCGAGAAACCTGGAACTGAATTCCTTCTTCATCATAGCTTTTTTAACCGGCGGAAGTCTCAGAAATCCTCCCACAAAACCGCGCATGAATTTATGAGACAGGCTTTTCGGATCATCGAATAACAAATTCTGCAGGTTGCCTCTTTCAAGAGACTGCATCATCACTCTCTCAAAAGTATTTTCGGGATGAATTACACGCTGTTCTCTTTTCACAAGCTCCATAGCCCCGGTGTCACATTCGAGAGCACATACTCCGCAGCCAAGGCAGAACTCTTTGTCGACCACAGGGTCGTCGTTTTCATTCATTTTGATCGCATTTACAGGGCAGATCTCGGCACAGTCCCCGCAGCCGGAACAGGAATCACCGTCTGATTCTGCAATGAAACTCGATGATACAACTACATTAGGAAAACCGAATTTACTTATACCCAATAGTACATTGCAGCAGCAGTCACAGCATTGACACATGAAAGAGATATTCTGTTTTACATTGTCAGCACAGAGTACAAGCTTATTCTCTTTTGAGTGTTCAAGGTTATCCAGCATTTCCTCTTTGGAGACTTCCTTTGCCATATCATGGCTGACCAGAAAATCAGCAGCCCGTCCGTAAGAGGAGCACTTTTCAAGGGGAATATCACATTCCTTCTGTCCCAGATGGTGTTTCTCGTGCCTGCATGAACATATCCCTACCGCATATTTTTTTGCCCGGTCGATTATATACGAAGCTTTCTCATAATCGAGTATCTCCACGAATTCATCTTTCAGAGTCTCTTCATGCGGGATAGCACGCATGGGAGAGAACTGCTGCCCCTTTCCAAAATTTGACCTAAAAAATGAATCGTCACCTTCCATATAATCATTCAAAAGTCTTGCCCATTCCTTCGAATTAAGGTTCTCTCCGGTGCGCATCATCGTGTATTCGAATATCCCGATTATCATTGGGGATATCATGTAATAATACTCTCCCCTGATATTCAGGTCCATCAACAGGCCCTTCGAACTCAGACTGTCGAGAAGCTTTTGCAGATGTGGTTTTTCGAATCTGACATTTTTGACTATACGGTCGATATTCGACAGTTTGTAGGGCATATTTACAATGACTTCAGCCTCTTCAGGGGTGTAAAGCTCCTTCAGTACTGCATATAGTTTTTTATTCCACGGAGCCCTGATCGCTAAACCGTCGATCTTTTTACCGAGCTTACGGTATAGATCTTTTCCAGACAGATGTCCCATGAATTTACCTTTATGATAATGTATTAGTTTATTAATGAAACAGGGTCACACGTTGAATGTGACCCTGTAATATAATAAATTTATGTATCAATAATACTGAAAAAATTTAGAGTGGTTTAGACCTCAGGTCCAACTTTTTCAACCATTTTTCCAATTTCAGTATCTGCAAATCGTTTATAATTTTCTGCAAACATATTTGCAAGTTTCTTTGCCGCTGCATCATAAGCATCTTTGTCAGCCCATGTGTTCTTCGGATCCAGAATATTGGTGTCAACACCTTCCAGTGCGACAGGAACAGTTAAATTGAAGATCGGGAAGTTCGTAGTCTCGGCTTTCAAAAGTGCACCCGAAAAAATAGAATCGATGATCTTACGTGTTGCCTTGATCGGCATTCTTGAACCTGTCCCGTAGGCGCCGCCTGTCCAGCCGGTATTTACAAGAAATGCCCGGCTGTTATGTTCATCCATTTTCTTCCCGAGAAGATCGGCGTACATTGTCGGATGAACTGTCAGGAATGGAGCGCCGAAGCATGTCGAAAATGCTGCTTTCGGTTCGGTAATGCCCCGTTCGGTTCCCGCTACCTTTGCCGTATACCCGCTCAGGAACTGGTACATTGCCTGTTCCTTGGTCAGAATTGCGACCGGAGGCAGCACGCCGAATGCATCGCAAGTCAGAAAGATAACATTCGAAGCATGAGTACCTTTTGATACCGGTTTTACAATATTATCTATGAAATGGATCGGGTATGAAACGCGTGTGTTCTCTGTTTTACTGCCCAGATCAAAATCGACTTTTCCGTTCTCGTCAACATCGAGGTTTTCAAGCAGCGCGTCTCTTTTTATTGCGCGATATATATCAGGTTCATTTTCTTCGGAAAGCTTTATACACTTTGCGTAACAGCCGCCCTCAAAATTGAAAATACCGTCATCGTCCCATCCATGTTCATCGTCACCGATAAGTGCGCGTTTGGGATCAGCCGATAAAGTCGTTTTGCCTGTTCCGGAAAGGCCGAAGAACAGTGCCGTATCACCTGCTTCACCTTCGTTTGCCGAGCAGTGAAAAGCTCCGATTCCTTTCAGCGGCAGAAAATAATTCATCATCGAGAAGATACCTTTTTTAATCTCTCCGCCATACCATGTACCGCCGACAACCGTCTGTTTTTCAGAGATGTTGAATGCAACATAAACCTCTGAATTCAGTCCCATATTCTTCCAGTCGGGATAAGTGGTCTTGCAGCCGTGAAGGATCGTCCAGTCGGGTTCAAAAGTTTTAAGTTCTTCTTCAGAAGGACGGATAAACATATTCTTTGTAAAATGTGCTCCCCATGCTATCTCGGTAATAACACGGATCTTCAGACGGGTTGCAGGATTTGCCCCGCAGTAACCGTCCTGGATATATAACTTTTTGCCGTTAAGCTGTTTTTTCGTATGCTCTTTCAACAGTTTCCATGAATCAAGTGTGATCGGTTTGTTATCCGATCCGTTTGTTTCATTCTGCCACCAGATATTCTTTTCAGCATCACCTTCTTTTGTGACGTATTTGTCCTTGGGTGACCGGCCGGTAAATGCTCCTGTATCAACATTTACAGCATCAAATTCTGTAAGGACGCCTCTCTCATAACCTTCATTACTCGGGTCCATTTCATGCTCGAAGAGTTCTTCATATGACAAATTTCTGAATAATTCTGTCCATTCGGTTATCCCGACTTTCGCGAGACTGTTTTT
>JBHPLC010000088.1:0-7895 GCA_042564455.1 Candidatus Zhuqueibacterota bacterium
AACAGTAAGAATCCGGACAGAGGTTTTCCTGATATTAAATAAGGTATCAATCCTGTCAATGTCATAATATTAAAACTGATTAATGCAACAAAACTTGACAGTATTCTGATACAATTGACCAGGTCAGAGAATCCGGTCGAGCGCGGATTCAATATTTTCTGAAATGAAGCTTTTGAATCCGAGAAGATTCTCTTTATTATTGCTTTAACAGGTCTCCTGCTTCCGGAAACTGACAAGAATATCCAGTAAAATGAGATCAATATTACTACTGATGTTAATATCCTATACATTAATCCTTTTTCTCCGGAAGATTTTGCAGAACTGAATTTAATGCTTTAAAAGCGAATAAGATCATTATCATAAAAATTATCATACAGCAGATTATGATCGTATACTTTATTATTGGCCGGAACAGAAATGTCACTGCAAATACTCTTGGATAAACTGCATTTAAATCCTGCAGAGAAGTCATACTTAATTCCGCACTTTCTGAAAAATCAAAGGGGAGTTCTGCTGCCACTGTACCAAAACTGAAAGTTGAATTAAGCGAATGACAGTCGCCGCATCCTCTTATTCCCAGTGACTGCTCGGCCGGCCGGACTTCATGTGCAAACGCCCATGTGTAAGGCTCGGCTGAACTGTGATCTATTGCAGTCAGCTTGCCGGTATCTGATGTGCTGAAAAGTTTCCCGCCGTTTACATAAACAGGGATACTGTCGTTTTCATTTTCTATTCCGAGACTGTCCAGAATCTGGACGATCTGTTTCTCAGAAAATACAGGCCACCTGCCTTTCTGTAACAGTTCAATATTTGTGCTGTCGGTCAGTGAATCACTTAAAATGAATGCCAAAGATATCTTCTGTACCTTTACAGGAGGGACCGGTTCGACATTATCTCCATCCAAATAACCCCAGAATGATGGCCAGATCATTCTATGAGGAGAAATTTTACCATCCTCATCTTTTACATATACCGGTGAATAAATATATGGTGATGCATTATCATCTTTTTTAACGTTATAAGTTCCCAGACCATGAGTTCTGCTGAGTTTAACTCTCTGAGTATTTTCTGTCGGCCACGGGCCGGAATGACATGCGGTACATGACAACTTATCAAAATGTATTAACGGAATCCCATTATGTTTCGGATTCGGTGCTCCGAGTCTGCCGCTCTCGGGAATTTCATCTTCCCTGTCTCTTATATGGCAGCCTGAACAGGAAAAAGCCGCAGCAGTACTGTTTTTTATTTCATTCGCTTCCCATTCATATCCTCTTGTCATAGAATGATCCAGTCCGTTCCTGTGACAATCCACACATGTCAGACCTGCAGTCAGATGGACATCCTGATCTGTTTCCCATCTTTCCGGCAGGCCGCTGCCGATATTCTTTGAAGAATGGCAGAAATAGCACCTGTCATTGCGGATATTTCTGACAACGTCAAAAAAGACCTTGCCGTCTTTATCAAATTTATTGATATCATATTCTGCTGAGGGCGGTACTGCATCTTTGATATCGGGAATTGCCCCGGAATATATATCATAATTATCAGGCATTATTTTCGCTGATCCCTTTACTGATGTAAAATTGCTCGTCGCAGCAGCTGCCCAGCGGTAATTCTGTTTTATCATCTGCTGTTCATATTGTGCCTGATCATGTTCCGCTTCGTTATCATGACAGCTCAGACAGTTTATTTCCGCTTTCCCCGATACCTGCCACCTCAAATAGATATCCGGCGATTCGGTCGAGTCATTCTCACTTATTCCTCCCCCGGTTAAATGTCTTCCAAATTTTTCGGTGAAAAAGAAAGGAGAAAGCCCTAATGATCCCGGATCATATGTTCCCGGCCAATCTCTGTAAGAAAGCGGGATCTGTGTTGCGCTAATAGGATCATAGAGTATCCAGGGTTCACTTTTCCGCCCGGAAGATACACCTGAACCAATTGAATTAAAATGCCAGCCGCTGCTTATCTTTTCATAATCATGACATTTAAGGCAGGTCTGCTTTGGAGAGAACGGCATCGGTATTCTGTCCGAAGGAAGGATCAGAGCGCCCTCTTCATCATAGAGCTCGATAATATGAACAGGAATTGAACGGTTCCCGTCGCTTATATCACCAATATTATCCTGGGCGAATGACAAACTGACCAGGATGGAAAATATTATTCCGGTAATGGGGAAAATTCGCAGATTATAATGTATATTCATATAAAAATGTGCAGATCTTTCAGAATATATCCGTTAAATAGTAAATTCGTTTTTATCAAATCTCAATTTTCTGCCTGCTTCTACAGCCTGATTCACTTTTAAAACAGCTACAGCAGTTTCATAACCAGCCTCAGCCGGACAGTTAAGTTCTTCATTGCCGCGAACAGTGTTAAAGAAGTTCTCCAGATGAGGTTTATGATAAGGATCATTAAAAACCACAGGGAGTTTATGCTGAGGCGGTGCGATCGTTTCACGGACATCCAGTACAAGGTTTACATCAGTGGCGATTTCTTCTACAGGAGCCACTAAGTATCCCAGATCAACCCATTTATTCCACTGGGGCGCTGTCTGTTCCCGGTAAACACCTCCTCTGCCGGCGGATTCCGAAATAAGTAGCGTTCCCTGATCACCCATAAATGCTTCGTAATATCCCTGGTTGCTGTTTGTGGTCAATGTCTGATAATAGGCTCTTATTATACCTTCTTCTGTATTGAATTCATAAATCGCCATTACCGTATCGTACCATTCATGCGATTTTTTGTCATAATAATCCGTCCCTCCGCTCGCCATAACTGAAACAGGCATTGCATCCAGAAACCAGCTGAAAATATCTATCTGGTGAGAACCGAGGTCAACTATCGGTCCGCCGCCGAGTCTGCGGTACCAGCGCCAGTTCTTAAACTGATCCATGGAATCAAATCCATATTTTCGCAGGATCGCAGGCGGTATTGCATATTTTTTCGGCCATCCGAGATCGGGCTGAACTGATCTGTTCCACTGTGCATTAATGGTCGTGATACGTCCCAGTACCTTAGCTTCCTGAATTAATTTCTCACGGCAGTGTATATACCTGGGATTACTTCTGCGCTGATGTCCTATCTGAAGCAGTTTCCCGGTTCTCTTGGCTGCCATAACCATCTGACGAGCCTCGTCAAGAGAATTTGACATCTCTTTTTCACAATAAACATGCAGACCTGCATTCAGACTGCTAATCGTGTGCTCGGCATGCCAGAAATCAGGCGTGGCAATTATCACCGCATCAAGGTCCTTCTCATTGGCGAGCATTTCCCGGTAGTCTTCATAATCATTTACTTCATGGCCGTATTTCTTTAAAAGACCTGTAGCCCTTTTCAGATTATAGTCTTTCCATATATCGCAGACCGCCTTAAACCTGATCCCCGGGATCTTCAGACATGAATTAAGCAATACCTGCCCCTGGGCTCCGGATCCTAATAATGCAATATTCAGATCGTTGGTCTGCCGAACAGATCCGTGAGCCTTCGATATTCCGGACATAAAAAGTCCGGCTCCAGCCGCAGTGCTGTAACTCAGGAACTCACGCCTGTCGATTCCATTTTTACTTCTGTTTTTCTTCATAATTTATTTCAAATCCCCAAACTATCCTTATTTATTTTAGTTCTCTGATCTTTATATTTCTGAACCATAATGGTGCTCCATGATCCTGAAGACCAATTGCTCCGGTTCTGGCAAAATCTTTTAATGCAGTCCTGAACTTATTACGTGTACCGTCCGGGTTCTGACGCGGTTCGATCCATTTATTCAGGTCCATGTCGATGATCTGTACATTATTCAGAACAATATATATCTGGTTATCTTTGCACGTTATTGTATAATGATTCCACTCATTAGCCTTTTTCCCGGTAATCTGACTGGGTCCAAGACAGTTATAAATAGATCCGTTCGAGCCGTATAGCCCTCCGTCTGTAGTCTCATGGATCTGAACCTCTATACTTGTCTGGACGTAATTTCGCCTGTCACCAACTCTTAACAGTACTCCGCTGTTGGCATTTTCGGATACCATATATTCCAGGTCCAGAATATAATCACCATAATCTTCATTTGTATAGATATTTCCTCTGCCCATCCGTGCAAGAACACCTTCTTCATAGGTCCATGAACCTTCCCTGAAAGTGCAGTTTGACAGGTCCGGCGCCAGCATATCTTTCCAACCGGAGGGATTCAATGCCCCTGACACCTCGTTAAAATATGCAACAGATGGACGAATTTCCGGCAGATTGTTTTCCCAGCTGTATTCATATTCGATCGAAAAAACACCCTTGAATTTCTGCCTGTCCAGTTCAGCAAGGATCGCCTTAAGATCAGCTTTACCCGTTCCCCAGACAACATCATGTGCATCACCGCTACCGAATTCATTCAGGTCTTTCAGGTGCACACTTACGATCCTGCCTTCAAGCTTTTTAATCGCTTCGAGGGGATCCACTCCGGAGCGCATCCAGTGCCCGGTATCGGCACAGGAGCCTATCCAGCTGCTTCTGCCTTTTGTAACTTCAAGCACTTTTTCCGGATCCCAGTATGGACTCGGACTTGGATGATTATGAATAGCAACTTTTATCCTGTACTCCTGACAGAGTTTGTCTATCATCTCAAAAGCTTCTGCCGGGGGTTCGGAAACGATCGTCTCGATCCCCATATCTTTAGCAAAATCAAACACTTTCCGGCATTCGGCCTCATCATTCGGCAGTCCGACGACGCCGTAATTTATTATCCTGATACCGGCATCCTTTAGCTTTGCCTTTACATTTTCACGCAGTTCTGCAGCAATATTATGGTCGAAACTGACCCGGCGGTTCTCACTGTTCAGTCTTTGCCCCGGATAAGCTTCTATCCAGTCAAGCCCAAGTGAAGCTGTCTTGTCGATCGCTTCAAAAAACGTGAACCGGTTAAAAGTATAGGCCTGAGTCCCCAACCGCCATCCGTCATATGCATCAATCGCCGGATGATAATCTGCCGGAAGTTCCTGTGACATTACCGGAACAGTGATAACCAGCATCAAAATTGCTAATACTGTAATTGTTATTTTGTTGTAATTTCTCTGTGATTTCATTTTTTCACCGTTTCTTTGTCTGAATTACGGTTTTATTTCACCTTTATTATAGAGTCCAACCTTCGCGGTATTCTCTTTGAAGGTATTCGTTCGCTTCAGGAAAATTCGTGAACTGCATATTATCCGAATCCCATTCCAGTATGGTATTTGTATTCTGTAAGCGTGTCGCAACATTACCCAGGAGCATTGTTTCTGTCAGAAGTCCCGAATAACTGAAATCACTCGTTGATTTAGTCCCTGCTTTACATGCTTCGATCCATTCCTGATAGATCCCCGGAGATCTCGGCATTGTTTTTGTCGGCTGGCCATATTCCTGCATTTTTGTTTCAGGGATCAGCCGGGGATTATTTCCGTAACAGCTGTACATAAGTTTTCCCTTATCTCCTATGAATATACCTCCTCCATCACCGCTTCCCATACGGCGCCCGGGTTCAAGATCTTCCGGACGAGGCGGCATCAATCCGCCGTCAAACCAGGACAGTTTCACCGGGGGCATACCCTCTCTTGCAGGAAATGTCCAGTGAATTGCCGATGCCAAGGGGAAAGTCTCCTCGCTTGCAATCCTCTGTGCCCTTCCATCGGTCAGTTTTGAAGAGGATGCCTGTACTGTATCAGGCGCTTTCAGTTTCAGCGCCCAGAACGGATGGTCAAAGATATGAGCACCCATGTCCCCTATAACTCCTGTACCGAAATCAAGCCAGCCTCTCCAGTTGAATGGGCAGTAGGCACGATGATACGGACGGAAGGGTGCGGGTCCGAGCCACTGGTCCCAGTCCAGGGTATCCGGAACAGGCATTGGTTCTTCAGGCCTTCCAATAGCCTGAGGCCAGATGGGTCTGTTAGTGAACATATGGACTTCGCGCACATCACCTATTGCACCTTCCCAGATCCACTCGTTAATCAGGCGCGCACCTTCGCCTGCATGTCCCTGGTTACCCATCTGTGTTGTAACGTTATATTCTTTTGCAGCTTTTGTAAGCATTCTTGCTTCATAAACCGAGTGGGTCAACGGTTTCTGACAGTATACATGTTTTCCCATTTTAATCGCCATCATGGCAACAACAGCATGGCTGTGATCAGGAATACTGACCACAACTGCATCAATACCTTTCTCTGTTTCGAGCATTTTTCGGAAATCGCGGTATTTATTTGCTTTTTCAAATAGTGTGACAATTTCCGGATCCTGTTCACCTCTCCTGTTCGGACGGGCAAATGCAGCCATTTGAGTATCATCCGCATCGCAGAGGGCGATAATATTTTCGGAGCGGACACTCCTTATATCTGAACTGCCTTTTCCTCCGACACCTACACACGCGATATTCATAGTATCACTCGGAGCCTGCCTTCCTGGTTTGCTGAGAACATGGCCCGGAACAATTGTGAAGGCTGCCGCAGTTATTGCTGATTTCTCAATAAAACTCCTTCTGGAAATTTCTTTCTTGGAATTACTTTTCTGATCAGGTTTTTTCATTCCAAACTCCTTTATAGAATGTTTTTACTTTATAATTTTGCCTTATATTATATATTACAGAAAATAGACAATTGTATTCATGCTATTATAAATAATGTATAAATTTATTTGCCTGCCTGAAAAATACTTGATGGTTTCCATGTTCCTTTTGCTACGGCAGGAATAAACGATTCCAGATTTCCCGGCTCAAAAGCCACTTTTTTCCCCTGTTCGGATGAATAATAACAATGAGCGAGGAGCTGTGCAACTATCAGTCCGTCTTCCCATGTTTCATTGGGCATTTTCCCCTCCAGGAACGACTGCACCATATGCCGGTCCTCGTCAGTATAGCCGTATGACAGTTCCTCATTAGGCATGACCGGCATCAAACCGCCTTCAGCGTTCTGTTTTTCAACCATATCTTCACCTTCAGCACCAGATACCGCCCTGCTGAGAAATACATATAATTCCGGAGCAAGCGTGTTAACCTGCATATAATATTCAGGTCCAAGCATCTCAAAGCTTAACCGCAGACCCGGGCCGACAAAACTCCATGATGATGTTACCTCAATTACCGCCGGGTGTCCTTCAGGTGTTTCAAATACGATCGTGGCCTTGGCAAAATCCTCGGCGGGGGCTTTGGAATAATCCACCTCACCATTACTCATCTCTTTTAATATTTTTATATATTCCGGACGGCTCCATTTTAAAGATCCGATCTCAGCGCTTATTGTTTTCGGTTTAAGCGTATTTTTGCTGTCTCCCGGTTTGGTCAGCAGATATCTGGCTGCTTCAACACTGTGACACAGCATATCATTCAGAGCGCCGCCGCCCTGCTGACTGCCGGTCCAGAACCATGGTTCATGCGGCCCGCTGTGTTCTTCAGCACACCGTGCAAGATAAGGACGTCCCGTTACAGAGGCTCCCCTTCCCCATGATATTTCCCGTCCCCTGACAAGAGAGGGGGCAAAAACCTGGTTCTCAAGATAACCGTGAGGAATTTCCAGTTCTTTAATCATATCATACATCTGCTGTGCTTCTTTAAAATTTCTTCCCAGGGGTTTTTCACATGCGATACCGGTAAGTTTTCCCTTTCCATCCTGAATGGTCCGGGAGATCGATTCCATGATCGGAATTCTTGTATAATTAGGAGCATTCAGCCACACCGCATCAACCGCCGGATCAGCCACCATATCGCCGGCATCTGCGTAGACTTTAGGGTCACCTATTTTCAATTGCCTGCAGGTATCCGCAAGGCTGTTCGCTCTTTCAAGATTCGGATCACAGATCGCCCTGATATCAGCATCCCGAACGCCAACCCATGCACGCGCATGAAAATTTCCATTAAAACCAGCGCCGATAAATCCTACACCTAA
>JBHPLC010000089.1:0-7494 GCA_042564455.1 Candidatus Zhuqueibacterota bacterium
TATAATTGACCAATCTTTGGAATCAGGCATAGACGAGATTGCATTTATTATTGGCTATAAAGGAAATCAGATCAAAGAATTTGTTGAGACATCATATTCTTTTAATTATACTTTCTATGAACAAAAGGAAATGTTTGGTTTGGGCTATGCAGTAGGTCTTGCAGAGGATTTCTTGATTGATGAACCTGTTTTCATTATTTTAGGAGACACTGTATTTGATGTAAATATAAAGCCTGTTTTCAATAGTGAATTTTCCACATTAGGTGTAAAAGAAGTTAAGGATCCCAGAAGATTCGGTACCGCCGAGCTGGACAAGAACGGATTCATAACACAATTAGTCGAAAAACCATCAGAACCCAGATCCAATCTGGTATTGGTTGGTTTATATTACTTTAAGAGCGGCCGGATATTAAAAGAAGCTATCGGTGACCTGATCTCCAGAGGTCGGAAAACAGAAGGTGAGTTTCAAATAACAGATGCAATACAAATAATGATCGATAATGGAGAAAAAGTAAAAACTTTTAATGTTGAGGGCTGGTATGATTGCGGTAAACCGGAAACTATACTTGCAACAAACAGATACTTATTGAATACAAATAACTATGAAAGAAAAATTGAAGGATCATTAATTCAACATCCGGTTCATATAGATGATACAGCAGAAATTGAAAATTCCATAATTGGACCCTACACTACTGTTGCGAGGGATGCGATTATAAAGAACTCAATATTAGTTAATTCAATTGTTGGTGACAATTCGATAATTACTGATGTAAGTATGAAAGATTCCATAATCGGCAGTAAGTCTAAAGTCACGGGATCGTTCAATACACTTAATATTGGTGATTTTTCTGAAATAAACCTTTGAAATTAATAAATAACGTTTATTTTGACGATATTTTTCAATAGTATACAAATTTAAATTTACTAATTACTAACTATTATAAAATGGAGTACAAATGGCAGAATATGTTTTTTCATCCGAATCAGTTACCGAAGGTCACCCCGATAAGATCGCTGATCAAATATCTGACGCTGTTCTTGATTCGATATTCACAAATGATCCAATAGGCAGAGTAGCCTGTGAGACATTCGTCACTACCGGATTAGCATTGATAGGTGGGGAAATCTCAACTGATACATATGTAGATATACCAAAAGTGGCAAGAAATGTGATTAAAGACATTGGTTACAATGACTCAAGATTGGGATTCGATTACGAGACTTGTGCGGTAATAACAACAATAGATAATCAATCAGGTGATATTGCATTAGGAGTAGACACCGGAGGCGCCGGAGATCAGGGAATAATGTTTGGTTATGCATCTAAAGAAACTGATGAATTAATGCCTCTTCCGATTATTCTTGCTCATAAATTAACAAAAAGGTTGTCAGTTGTCCGTAACGAAGGTACTCTACCCTTTTTACGTCCGGACGGCAAAAGCCAGGTATCTGTGAGATATGTTGATGGAAAACCGGTTGCTGTAACGGCGGTAGTTATTTCCAGCCAGCACAGCGATGAGGTTTCAAATGAAGTATTATATAATGAAATAAAAGATAAGGTCATAAAGGCCGTTATACCCGAAAACCTGCTGACGGATGAAACAGATTATCATATCAATCCGACAGGACGTTTTGTTATCGGCGGGCCAATGGGAGATACAGGATTAACCGGACGAAAGATCATAGTTGATACATACGGCGGGATAGGCAGTCACGGCGGCGGTGCTTTTTCCGGTAAAGATCCCACTAAAGTTGACAGATCAGCTTCTTATGCTGCAAGGTGGATAGCAAAAAATATTGTTGCCGCTGATCTTGCCGATAAATGTGAAATACAACTTGCATATGCAATAGGAGTAGCCGATCCTGTAAGTATTATGATTGATACAAAGGGAACAGGCAAATTGCAGAATGGTGAATTGGTTGATCTTGTCAGAAAGAATTTTGATCTGACTCCGAAGGGTATAATAGAAACTTTAAACCTTCGCAGACCTATTTTCAGAAAAACTGCCGCATATGGACATTTTGGAAGAGAAGAACCTGAATTCACATGGGAATTAAAGAATAAAGTTGATGCTCTGCATTCTTAATTATTTGAAGGAGAAAATAAATGGATTATAAAATTGCTGATATATCGCTTGCTGAAAAAGGAATCAAAAGAATTGAATGGGCAGCACATGATATGCCGGTTCTTGATCTGATCAAAAAAAGATTTGAAAAAGAGAAACCTTTAGACGGATTAAATATGTCCGCCTGTTTACATGTGACCGCTGAGACTGCTAATCTTGTCCGAACATTAAAAGCCGGCGGCGCAAATATGCTTTTATGCGCATCAAATCCACTCAGTACTCAGGATGATGTTACAGCAGCACTGGTTAAAGAATACGGTATATCTGTATGGGCCATAACCGGAGAAGATAACGAATCCTATTATGAGAACATTCACGCTGCTATCAAACATAAACCAAGTATCACAATGGATGACGGTGCCGATCTTGTTTCAACTATTCATGCTGAATATCCCGAAATGGCGCCATCCATCATCGCAAGTATGGAAGAGACAACTACCGGTGTTATCAGATTAAGAGCAATGGAAAAAGATAATGCTTTAAAATTTCCAGTGGTTGCCGTAAATGATGCTCAGACAAAATTTCTGTTTGATAACCGGTACGGAACAGGGCAATCCACTCTTGACGGGATTATACGGGCTACTGACATGCTTATCGCAGGAAAAACAATTGTTGTAGGCGGATACGGATGGTGCGGCAGAGGTTTTGCCACCCGCGCTAAAGGTATGGGAGCAAATGTAATTGTTACAGAAGTTAATCCGATCAGAGCGATAGAGGCGACAATGGACGGTTTCAGAGTAATGCCGATGATCGAAGCTGCTAAAGAAGGTGATCTTTTCTGTACTCTGACCGGTGATATCCATGTTCTTAGAAAAGAACATTTTGAGGTAATGAAAGACGGTGCTATCGTATCCAACTCCGGTCATTTTAATGTTGAGATCGATATAGATGCACTTAAAGAACTATCTTCAGATGTTATAAAGGATGTCCGTCATCAGGTTGATGCCTACGTGATGAAAGACGGTAGAAAGATATTTCTTCTGGCAGATGGCCGCCTGGTAAATCTGGCTGCTGCTGAGGGTCACCCTGCTTCTGTAATGGATATGAGTTTTGCGGCACAGGCGTTATCAACAGAATGGGCTGTAAAGAACAAAGGAAAACTATCAGCAAAAGTGTACGATGTTCCTGCCGAAATTGATGATGATGTCGCATCTCTGAAACTGAAATCAATGGGCATTGGAATTGATAAATTAACAGATGAACAGGTTGAATACTTAAGTTCCTGGGAAATGGGAACATAATAAATTTGTATAGACGAAAAAGGCGAAGCTTCTGCTTCGCCTTTTTTTTAGTATTTAAGGTTCATTCCAACTCTTCGTAATATTATCTTGTAGAACTGATAAAAAACAAAACATTCTACCGCAAACGGCGGAAAACCCAGATAGCCCAATACAGGCATTTCAAATATTTTAAGATCCGGCAGATACGGAACAGTATATATCCATTTGGAATATGCCCAGTAATTCCAGAATTCCCATAACAGACCGCATATTAATCCTGCTGAAAAAAGTGCATATATTCTTCCCGGCTTTCCTTCCTCCAGGTCTCTGAAAAGTGAATCCCCCTCCAATAAATAATTTACAGCATCGAGCAGGAATATAAAACTGATCCAGATCAAAGGAAAAAGATATTCATTTGGAAGTATTAAAGGATAAATTGAGCAGATAGTGCTGATAATTATGATAAAATGATATGTTCTTTGTGTTAAAATCAAAGGCTTTATTTTGAATTTCTTAAACCACTTGAAGCTGTATAAAAAATCATATGTAATAAATATACCGGGGAAAATTGTTGCAAAAGCCCAGGCATATCCAAAATACCTGACAGGAATGTTTTCAGGTAAATTTACATAATACCAGTTCTTGATCAGAAGATTATATCCTTCAAAGATCAACCAGGTGCCTATCGACAGGATTAAGATAAGTGGAAGAAAACTGGAAGTCCTTTTCAAAAAAGATGTTCCGGTTCTTTTTAGAACGATACTATCCAGAAACAAAATATATCCTGTCCATATAACCGGAGTAAACCATACAGATATAATAAGATTTTCGGAAAACAGTAATACTTCTCCGGATAATAATATTAATAATCCAAACCAGCCATAGGGCAGCAGATATTTGATCATTTTGCTAAAAATTATGTTATACTCCTCTTTTATCCGGATCCCAGATATATTTATGCAATTGCAGGTTCAGACGATAGTTCTTTTTATCATCTGTCATCCATTTTGCCAGATCAGCCGGTTTCAACTTTCCGAAAACGGGAGAAAAAAGAATATTAGCTTTAGTTTCTAATTTATTCTCATTTATGAATTTTACAGCCCAATTATAGTCATCCCTGTCAGACAATACAAACTTAATTTCATCATTTTCTTTAATATGGTTGATATTATTTATTAAGAATTTATCACTCATTCCGCTGGATGGGCATTTAACATCCATAATAATTATTGCACGCTTATCAATATTACTTATATCTTCACTGCCGGAGGTTTCTACAAGAACGATAAAGCCTTTGTCTAAAAGTGTAGAGACCAATTTGCCGGTCTCATTCTGCAAAAGCGGCTCACCTCCGGTAATCTCAACATGGTCTACACCGGATTTCTCTGCGATCCCCACAAGAGAATCCAAACTGATTTCCTTCCCATCATAATAGGCATACTGAGTATCGCAGTAAGTACAGCGCAGATCACACCCTGCAGCTCTGATAAATAAAAAGGGTAAACCTGAATAAGTTGATTCACCCTGAATGCTTACAAATATTTCGTTTATTTTCACTTTTATTCGGAGTATTTAATTGAACAATTATCAGATTCTAATACTTCCACTTCCGTTAATCTTACCTGATCAGGTATATTCTTTTTGATATTATTGAAAATAAATCTGGCAATATTTTCGGAAGAAGGATTTATAGTGCTAAAGAATTCCAATTCACTTAAGTTCTTATGATCCAGAAGATCCAGAGTCGTTCTTGTAATTTTCTGCAGATCATGAAAATCAATAGCCAGTCCTATATCATCTAATTTATCAGTTTCCACAGTCACTCTTATTTTCCAATTGTGTCCATGAAGATTCTCACATTTTCCTTTATAGTTCTCAAGCAGATGAGCTGCAGCAAAACTGTCTTCTATAGTTACTTTGAACATTATTTCCCTTTCGATGTCACATTGTATAAATCTGAAGACCTGTCATTCATATATTGGTTTTGTTAAGATAGTTAAATTTAATAAAGTTTCAACAATATTATTATCCGGCCGGTTCCTTTTTACATCATTCCAGATCTGCCGCGCCTCAAATATCTTTCCTGCACTGTAATATGCTTTACCAAGTGATATCTTCAAATTATAATTGTCAGGATATAATTCAACAGCAAGTTTTAAATAATCAACTGCTTTTTCCGGATCATCATTTAATCCTGCAGAAAGAGCAGCAAAAAATAGTGACCTGTCATTCCCTGTGAACTCTTTATGCAGATCATCAAAATACTCTGATGCTTTACTTATGTTCATTTCCTGAGAATTAAAATTCTCGATACCTATCCGGAGTGCGTTCGAGAATTCGGCAGAATCACTTGGGCTTTTTCGAAAAATCATATCTTCAACATTCAATAATACTAATGAAAAAATTATAACTAAACTAACAACAACAGCCAGACCGGCAAATGATCTTGATCTATCTTTTTTAATAGACTCCCGTTTAATCTTTCTTCTGGAAAAATGTTTTCTGTAAAGTTTAGTAACATCTTTTTTCATCTCTTCTGAGGTCTGATATCTGTCTTTTGGATCACTTTCGGTAGATTTTCTTAGAATTCCTAACAGATCGTTACTCCACGGCCTGTCAATTATATTTACCGGCAGAGAGTCGATAGATTTATTAGTTTCCGGAATCTTTTTTGTTATCATATTATATAGAGTTTTTCCAGCAGAATATAGATCTGAGGCAGCAGATAGCTCTCCTTTTCTCTTAATCTGTTCCGGAGGTGCATAAGCAGGAGCGCCAATTACGGATGATTCCGGGAAAGTCTCATCCAGGTATTTCGCGATACCAAAATCAGTGATCTTAACTATAGAATCATGCTGAACTAATATGTTGTCCGGTTTGATATCCCTGTGAAGTATATTTTTATCATGAAGATATGCAAGTCCGTCAAGAATCTGCATAAAGAACAAAAACATCTTTTGAATGGAATATTTTTCATTGTTAATCTTACCTTCTTCTATATATTCCATAACAAGATAGAAACTCGGGATCCCGCTCCTGTCCTCTAATGTACCGAAATCATCAATTGTTATAATATTTTTGTGCCGCAGGTCCATTAAAAACCGGACCTCATCCTGAAAATCATCAATTGATCTCTCATATTTTGCAATGATCTCGGGTCTCAAAACCTTTAACGCGAATTTTTTTCTGACTTTGATCTTCTTTATAAGATAAACTTCAGAAAAAGTATTATTTATACCTTCGCTTATAGGCTTTTTGCGAATAATCTGATATTCGTCATGTTCTCCGATCCGGAAACCCGGAGGTAAATTTAGTTCAGTCATATTTATTTAATCAAAAATGCGACACGACATGAGTTCAATAATTTATTATCTGGATCAGCGGTTTTTAATTTCTCATATTCCGCTTTATCGATAACAATACTTGATCTGTCATCAAACTTAGATTCACTGACTTTGATCAGTAAAGGATTACTGCCGATCCTGCTTTCCACTGATACCAGGCTCTTTGTATACCCAACAATACCATACTCGACTGCATATTTCTTTGAGACTGATTCCGGACCATATATCAACATTCCGTTATCTGTGTATATTCTCGGCGCCAGTGAGGGTACAATTTTTATATTAGTTACATCAAATACAAATCCGGTAATCTCATTAGGTTTCTTTGATGTTTCTCCTATATCCTGAGTGTTCAGATCTTCTGTATTCTCAATTCCGAAGATCTCATTAAAAAGCAGGCGGTTCAATCCTTCGTTACCGTCAAATTGAATAACCATTTTCACAGTCGCCAGAACTGAGCCGTCACTCATTATTTCTGTGGACTCTTCCAGTCCCTCAATGCCTCTTATATAATTCTCAATTATTACTTGAGTATTTATGCTTTTTAACTTTCCTGTTTCAAGCAGCGTTTCGCCTGATATCTTAATTTCTCCCAGTGCTATTGCAGCATGCGTAAAACAGTTTTTTCTTGCTTCCGTAACCGCCCATAGTTTTTTTTGTGCTATAGATTGGTTATCCTGTTTGGAAGCTCCCCTGCCGGTCACCAGAATTGTCCTGTTCAGATAGTCTATCTTAGAATCAGCCGATTTTTGTATATTATTCTGAATAAACTGCTGATCCAATCCATCACCGCAGTTAAAA
>JBHPLC010000009.1:0-62061 GCA_042564455.1 Candidatus Zhuqueibacterota bacterium
ACAAAAAGAGATAAATACGATATGCAGGAGATCATACAGGAATTTCGGTATTACATTCCTTGAGTTTTTCTGCATTGACAGGATATCCGATACCGGAATGCGGGAGTTAGTGAAATTCCATCCGCCCGACCTGCTGGTCAATGAAATGTCACAGAATAAGGGTGTAATAGCTGTGACGGGACATTTCTGCAGTTTTGAGCTGTTGGGAGTATCGATCGCCCGCACCGGCATGCCGATCGATGTCGTAGTTAAAGCCATGAAAAATCCGCGTGTCGAAGGCCTGATGGATGTGTCGAGGGAAAGAACGAACCTTGGTGTGGTCAAAGTCAAAGACGGATTCGGTAAAGTCACGGAATCCATTAAGAAGAAGAGAATGATAGCACTTGTATCCGACCAGGACGGCGGTTTGAAGGGAATAAAAGTGAATTTCTTCGGCAGGGAATCTTCCACTCCTGCCGGGCCGGCAGTACTCGCATTAAGAACAGATGCACCGATGGTTGTTGGTTTTATCGTCAGGGAAAAAGTGGGCAGATACAGGGCGGACGTGTTCAAAATATCTTACGAAGATCTTCCCGAGAGTAACGAAGAAAAAGCTAAAGAGATCACTCAGAGATATACTGCCAAACTGGAAGAATATATAAGAAAGTATCCGGAGCAGTATTTCTGGATGCATAAACGCTGGAAATCATCCGGCCTGTATAACTGAGTAGTCCGAATATATATGAATGTTTTAATAATACAGACTGCTTTTATCGGTGATGTTGTACTGTGTACTCCCCTGATAGCATCACTGCACAAACACGGCCATTCAGTCGGTTTTGTCCTGAAACCGGAAGCAGCCAATATTCTCGAAACCGATGAGCGACTTACCGACCTGTTCATATACGATAAGAGAGGCAATGATAAAGGGATCGGGGGATTTCTGAGGCTGAAAAAACAGATCGCAGAAAAGAAGTATGATGCGGTCCTGATACCGCACAGGTCCATCAGATCGGCGGCTTTAGCGCGATTATCCGGGATCCCGGTCAGAATTGGTTTCGACAAAAGTGCCGGATCGATGTTTTTCACACATAAAATAGCCTACAAACAGAATATCCATGAGATAGAGCGGAATAACAGCCTGCTTCCACCTCTGGGGATCAAGGAGCCTCCCGTATCTTTTTCCATTCAGGTCTCGGAAGATGATATAAAGACTGCGGAGAAGTTCCTGAGTGATAATGAACTTAAAGAAGATGATAAACTGATCGGATTCGGACCGGGTTCGCAGTGGAGCACAAAACAGTGGGGGATTGAAAGATTCCGAAAACTGGCTCAACTCCTGACTGAAAATAATTTTAAAGTCGTGTGTTTCGGCAGTGCCGGTGAAAAAGACCTCTGCGAAAAAGTCAGTGATTTTAATCACATTTCAATCATAAATGCGGCCGGATATCTGACCATCAGGCAGTCATCAGCACTGATGAGACCTTTAAAGGCTGTAATCTCGAATGACAACGGTCTGACACATATAGCTGCGGCATCCGGCAAACGTGTAATAACGATCTTTGGTCCGACGATTCCCGAGTTTGGTTTTGCCCCGTGGGGCGAAGACCATATAATAGTTGGAAAGGATCTTTACTGCAGACCATGCGGTATACACGGTTCGAATAAATGCAGGGAAAAACATTTCCGCTGTATGAATGAGATCACAGCTGAAGAAGTGTTTGAAGCCGTTAAAAAGATCACGGAATAAGTGAAAAAGATATCGACTGAAAATTTTGAAGATGCGGTTGGAAAGACCGTATCAGCTTTGAAACGGGGAGAGATAATAGTCTATCCGACGGAAACGGTCTACGGGATCGGCGCCGACTGTACAAATGAATCTGCAGTAAACAGGCTGTATTTAATTAAGAAACGTGATCCTCAAAAACCTGTACTTCTGGTTGCCGCCGATGTTGATATGGTGAAAGATTATGTAAAGGATATCTCTGATATGAGTAAGAAGATCATAGAATCCTTCTGGCCCGGCCCGTTAACGGTGGTATTCAAAGCAGGGGACAGTATCAGCGGGAATCTGACTGCCGGGACGGGCACGATCGGGATCCGTGTACCGGATAACAGGTTCTGCAGGGAGATGTCGTGCGGACTGGGTAAACCTGTTGTTTCTACGAGCGCGAATATTTCCGGTGAAAAATTCTGTTCCAAAATCGAAGATATCTCAGAGGATGTCCTGATGTCCGTTGACCTGATCATTGATGCCGGAAAGACAAAAGAAGGTATACCCTCAACGGTGATCTCTTTAACCGGAGAAAAGCCGGTTATTATCCGGCAGGGTGCGGTTTCTGAAGAAAATTTAAGAGAATTCATGAAATAAAACATATAGATATTTAAGATCAGGGTGAAAATTTGAGTATAAAAATAATATTCCTCTGCACCGGTAATACCTGCCGAAGCCCCATGGCCGAAGGGATAATGAAGAAACTGACTGAAGGTGAAGATATTATTGTTGAGTCAGCCGGGATACATGCGATGGACGGATTTCCCGCTTCGGATAACAGCGTAAAGGTCATGAGCGAACGGGGTATGGATATCTCTTCTCATATTTCCCGGACACTGACAGAGAAAATGATGTCTGAAGCAAATCTTGTTTTGGCGATGTCACCTGAACATGTCGATTATGTCAGGGTGTTCTTTCCGAAATACTTCGACAAAGTATATTTATTGAAAAAATACGGCAGGGAAGACGAAGATATCTTCGATGTGACTGTGAATGATCCGATAGGCGGTGATGAGGACATTTACAGGGAGTGCTTTAACGTTTTAAAAGGAGAGATTAAGCGTGTAAAAGAGATCGTTCTTTCTGAGAATGATCAAAATTTGGATTCAGGTGAAAAAGATCAATAAAACAAATTTTAAGAAAATTCTGATCGTCAGGACAGACCGGATAGGTGATGTGATCCTGACGATGCCTGTGGCGGCTGCGTTAAAGAAGGCAATGCCTGAGGCTCATATATGTTTTTTATGCAGACAGCTGACAGCCGTAATCGGGGAGAGAAATCCGGACATCGATTCGGTGTTAACGATCGATGATAAAAATGGAAACATGCTGCCAAAAAAGCAATTGACAGAGACAATCCGGTCCGGAGATTTTGACTGTGCAGTCGTTACACATCCGTCGTTTTATCTTGCGAGATTGTTAAGATCGTCCGGGATACCACTCAGGATAGGCACAGGATACAGGTTCTATTCATTCCTTTTTAATGCCAGGCATAAAGAGCACCGTAAAGAATCTATAAAACATGAGGCAGAGTATAACCTGGGGCTGCTGGAACCGCTGGATATTCCATTTGAGAAACCGGAGTTCAGGTTTGATTTAACCGAAAATGATATAAAAAAAGCAAATGAAACGCTTAATTCACTGAATATTGGTAAAGATGATAATTTCTGCGTTATACACCCGGGGAGCGGGGGCTCGGCGATGGACTGGCCCCGTGAGAACTTTAAAGAACTTGCACAAAAGCTGACCGAAGATCAAAATAGAAAAGTTATCATCACCTGGGGGGAGGGTGAATCCGGACTTGCTGATTTTATTTCAGACGGATCAAACGATATTCTTAAACTACCTGAGGTACTGCCTCTTCCTGTATTGGCGGCGGTATTAAAAAGGGCAAAGCTTCTGGTCGCACCCAGCACCGGAGTGCTGCATCTCGCTAACATAATGGGTGCAAAAGTAATCGGTCTGTATCCTCCGGTCAGGCATGAATCTCCGGTCAGGTGGGGACCGTCCGGTCAGATCGAGAATACTTTTGTCCCGGATATCAACGACTGTCCGGATTGCCGGGGTGGAAAGTGCAGGAAGATAAAATGTATGGATCTGATCACTCCGGATATGGTTTTTGATAAAGCGGAAAGTATTCTGCGTCACAAAAATCCGGGAGAATAAAAAGAATTTATTAAAAAAAGAAACTAACCTCTGCAGGAAAAAGTATAAAACATAAGAGTGGATATTTCGGCACAATAATAAACTCTTTTGATGAAGGATGATTTTGTTATGAAAAAGAATTTTCTGATAATCACGGTTTTGATCTCCGGTTTCATTTTAATGAACGGTCAGTATGATATTTCCCTGCAGGAGGACGGTAATAAGACAAAAGGCCAGGATAAATACAGGTCCATACCGAATAAGGCTTTTGATGTAGGTGAAAAGCTTGTATTTGATATTGACTGGGGTGTCGCCACGGTCGGTTCTGCCGAGATGGCCATTCCCAGGATATTAAAATGGAACGGCCGGGAAGTCTACGAAATAACTTCGCGGGCATTATCAAATGACCTTATTTCAAAGATTTATAAGGTGGATGACCGTATCGTTTCGTATATTGACAAGGAGGGTATATTTTCCTGGCGCCTTGAGAAAAACCTGAACGAGGGGGACTGGCACCAGAGAAGCCTTTTTATGCTTGATCAGGATATTAATCTGGCGTACAGCAGGAAAGATACCGTGGAGATACCCGAATTCTGCCAGGATGTGCTGTCGGCTTTCTTTTATATTCGCACGGTCGACCTGGAGGTCGGGAAAAAAATTGAAATACCGAATTATGATAATGATAAAGTATATTACCTTGTTGTAGATGTATTGAAAAAACAGGAGATCCGTGTCCCTGCCGGAAAGTTCAAGTGTATTGTTGTTGAACCCAAGCTGAAAACACAGGGACTGTTCAAACACCAGGGCAGGATCAAGATATATCTGACAGATGATGACCGAAGGATACCTGTTCTGATGACAAGTGAAGTCAAGTTTGGAAAGATCCAGGCTAAATTGAAAAGAATAGAAAATACTAACCAGCGATAAATACCAGCCTTTATATGAAAAAAGAAATTGATCTGAGTTCTGTTAAGACCATTTCGATCAAAGACAGGAAAAGCAAAGTCACGTTGAAAGAAATGGCGAAGCTGTATGAGTCCGGGAAATCCTTCAAACAGTTTTATGAATCACTCCCGAAAGTTTTAAAAGCCGACGATTTTAAGAATGTCGTCTCGGCGGTCGTTTCCGCAAAAAGATCCGGTAAACCCGTCATCTTCATGATGGGAGCACATGTGATTAAATGCGGACTCTCTCCCGTGGTGATAGACCTGATGGAAAAAGGTATAATCACTGCGCTGTGCTTCAACGGTGCAGGAGCTATACATGACCTCGAACTGGCCTGTTTCGGACATACGTCCGAAGATGTAGCGGAGAACCTCGTTGACGGATCGTTCGGTATGGCAAAAGAGACCGCAGAGACGCTGAACTCAGCACTCGCCGCAGGAGCCGGGGAAAAACTGGGATACGGGGAAGCTGTCGGGAAAAGACTGTCTGCAGATGATGTGCAGAATAAAGGAGTCAGCATCCTTGCCGCAGCATTCAGGCTTGATATCCCTGCTCTGGTGTTTGTCGGGATCGGAACGGAGATAACACATCAGCACCCGTCGGCAGACGGGAAAGTGATCGGTGAACTGTCCATGCGGGACTTCAGGATATTAGCAGATGTTCTGTGTAATATCGGCAGCGGGGGAGTGGTCATAAACGCCGGATCTGCCGTGATACTGCCAGAGGTGTTTCTTAAAGCACTGACGGTTACACGTAACCTCGGATTTGAGACGGAAGGATTTACCTCGGTCAATTTCGATATGATTCAGCATTACAGGCCCTCGGAAAACGTTGTAAAAAGACCGACCATGTCAGGAGGGAAAGGATACCGTATAACCGGTCATCATGAAATAATGCTACCTCTTTTAGCCGCCGCAGTAATAGAAACGCTTGGATGATAATTTCCATGTGGATCATTGATAGAGCAAATAGCTTTAACAGCAATCCTGAAACCTTAGAATAAATTGTTTCATAATATAAGTGTATCCGGAGCCCGGCTAATGTCTGATTACAATATTATTACTGTTGATTCTAACAATGTGGATGAATTTGATTTTTTCTGCGTTAAAAACAAAAAGCATCCGGGTTATATATCCAAATTGTCCTGGCTGAAGCAGCGGTTTAAAGAAGGAATGCGGATCAAGCTGATCCAAACAGCAGAGGGTAAACATGCCGGTTTTCTGGAATATACTCCGGGAGAATATACCTGGCGCGTTGTTAATGCCCCTGACTACCTTGTGATCCACTGCATCTGGGTAAACTCAAACAAGTTCCCCTATAAGGGAATGACGCCGGCTTTGTTAAAAAATTGTCTGAAAGATGCTGAATCGAGCGGTCTGGCCGGCGCTGCTGTTATAACAAGCGATGGCAGTTGGATAGCAAGTAAGGAAGTTTTTGTTAAGAACGGTTTTAAGCAGGTGGATAAAGCCGAACCAGGCTTTCAATTGTTAATAAAACAGCAAAAGAAAAGCTCCTTACCAGCTTTTCCCACAAATTGGTCTGAACGGTTGAATAAATTCAATGGCCTGCAGCTTATCTATACGAACCAGTGTCCTTATATTGCCAAAGCCGTGAAGGAATTGCCCCCGGTAGCAAAAAAGTATGGTATCAGTCTTAATCTGGTCGAATTGAACGATCCGGGGGAGGTTCGTAAAACGATGCCGTCTCCTTACGGGATGATCTGTCTGGTGTACAACGGCCAGCTCCTGTCTGATCATCCTATCAGCTCCACCCGGTTCAGAAATATATTAGTAAAAGATCTGAAGCTGGAAATTTAATTCCGGTATTTTATTAATTTCTATCTTTCCTTGACGGTTATTTTTGATCCGGGAGGGTGGGATCAAGCTGCCACCAGAAACCGGTAGATTCTATGAATACTATCCGGTCTTTATATTTTTCATACCAGGACTCCCAGTTACCTTCTTCAGGATATATATCCTGAAACACATAACGCTTAAGACACCTTTCCGCCTGTTCCTTCTGCTCTTTGGTCCCACTATTGACAAGGTCAATCCAGCGTTCGAGACTCGCGCGATCTCCGTTTGGCGTTCCGAGCGCTTTTGCGTCAGAATCTATTTCGTAAAGATATTTTGTACCGCGTCCGGTATCTGACGAGTGTTTCTCCTCTTTTGCAGTGAAAACATAAGCAAGGTTTTCTTCCAGCCACTGTTCATATCGCTCCGGTCTGTTGTCCGGGGCAGAGAGTACCGTTTTCTTATAGGTTTCCCGAGTCTCCGGTAAAAGCGAATTCGGGACATGTTCTTCAATGCCCCGCATATAACCGTCGCTCCGGTGATAGAGATCTAAATATATCCAGAAAAGTCTTCTGGGTGTGCAGATTCGCTTAACTGTTTTACTGTCGCGATTTTTATACATGTAATGTACTATGTTAGCGAAAGTGTCTTTTGCCCCGTCTGTCAGCTTATCAGGATCGATGGAGTACGCCCAGTAGAAATAGTGTCCCTGACGCGCAAGAGAAAGACTCCCGAGTATTTTGCCCTGAGTGTCGCCCTCCACGAGACTCTCAAATCCCGGGATATCGTCAAAGTATCCCTCCTGATTGACAAGAGTCGGATAATAATCATCAGGTTCGTTATGCTCAAACTTAACGAGTTTATAGGTGTCGCCTATTCCGTTCGGGTAAAGGGTTGAGGTATATCCGTTCGGATACATTTTGCTGGGATACCCTGTAAGGTTTTTCTGAGGTTCCGCCTCTGTAAATTCAAATTCCGCTTTGTATGGTGTATTGAAAATTTCGTGAGCTAGGTCCAGCCCATGGCCCTGATGGGAAAGGCATATTCAAATATAGCCGCAGGTCATGCCGATATATTTCCTCTCGATGATATCCGCTCCGGAATATCCAACTCCAATTAAGGGGGATACTGTCTCAGGAAATTCCATATCTCTCTGTCTTGATGCGGCGATCACAACGTCGTGGCTGTCACACATTTCAGCTGTAACCATTTCTGTTGTTGTGAGTGTGACCGGAAATTCTCGTTCCTGAAGAAAAGCTGCAGTACGTTTTGCTGTTTCCTCCTCGTCATACACAAGCAGAACGGATATTTCCTCAGCGGGGATCTCGGCTGTCCTGCAGGATATTACTATCAGAAAAAGAGGAAGAACACACAGTAATAACAGGTTTTTAGTTTTAAACATTTTATTATCCAGTAGGTAAAATTAACCGATATTCACTAAATATCTCTGAAGCAGTCTGACATGTATTCTTTTAAATTAATAACCAAGTTAATAAATGAACATTCTATTTACAAACGAAAATTGTCTTTTGACAGGAGCGTTAAAGATTTAAAAGCTCTGATAAAAAATTACAGAGGCAGATAACAAATGAAAATCCCCGGATATGACACCTCCGGGGATCTTTGGTTTTATAGAGTAATGTGGAACAATTATGCATCTTTGTAATACTTTTTTGCGAAGCCTTTTTCGATCCAGTCGACCATAGCCTGCTGAATGCTGACTTTGTGTCTCAACATGATAGACAATACCGTCTGGTATTCTATTACTTCGTTAATATGCTGTTTAGCTATGTTCAGGTCTTTTTTATCCATTGGACTGTCAAATTTGTACTTAATATAATATCGACAGGATTATTTCAGTTCTTTAACCTGTATACAGCAGAAATTCTGTTATTTTTCAGGTTTTTTGTGAAATGTGACAGAGAACAATAAATGCTCAGCCAGTAAACCAGACGATCCTGAAAAAGTATGTCTTCGAACCGGCAGTCAGTTTAAGAAAATATTCCCCCGTCCGGGCAGTAGTATTGTCATCTTTTCTGCCGTTCCAGGTGATCATGTAATTATTGGATTCCATGTTTCCTTTAACCAGTGATGCGATGGTACCACCGCTGAAGTCTATCACTTTGAGATCAATGTTCACTTCCTTCAGTATCTCAAGGTTCATTTTTATACTTCGGTTATACGGGCTGAAGCTGAATATCCTGATATTGAAGTTTTCTTCCGTATGTGCCGGTTCGGTTGGTATCAGTAAAGCGCCCGGATATTTTCCTTCCCCGGTTTTTCCGGCTGCAGATGGATCAATCTGATATTCAATTATCCTGATATCCCCGGATTCACCGGTTCCTGTAACATTGATAAGGATATAGATTACTGCTGCAAGGAGAACCATAATAATTGAGAATTCCAAAATCCGGAGATTTCTTTTTGTGAGAAAATAACGAGGTTCTTTTTTCTCTTTGACAACAATTTCTTCTTTCTCTTCCGCCCAGATGTCTACTCCCTCAAGTTTGATCTTCGCCTTGTTTGTCTCAAGCAGTATTTTGTACTCTGTGGCTTTGTTCAGCGGAATGTGTGTAACAACAGTCCAGGGGAGGGAGGAAAGATTTTTCCTGATCTTTTTTTCTGAAAGGCCGGAAATTTCAGAGAGTATTTCTACCGTGTTTTCACGAGGACCGGGATCAAGCAGGATTATCTGGTAATGAGTAAAATCCTTCTTCTCCTCTTTTTCCTCTGCTTCACCGGATGTAAATTTGAATTGACATTCCGGGCATTGTTTCGCCGAATCATCGACCGGGCTATTACAGAATGGGCAGGTTTTTTCCATATTAAATATTTATTAAGTCTTTATAACTTTTTTTGTTTCATCATATGCGGAGTCCAGGAATTCCTCAAGGTTTGTATTCTCATCCAGACCGCCCTGCACCATCGAGGGGCCTCCTCCTCCTTTGATGTTAAAATTTTTTCTCAGATCGTTAAGGATCTCACGCAGATCATTATCTGTTCCTTCCGTACAGGTAAAAACAAAAGCGGGTTTTTTACCCGAACTTCCCAGCAGAACGACACAATCACCCTGTTTTCTGATATGCTGTGCAAGATTCTGCAGAGCCTGAATGTCTGTATCCTTCAGACAATGCTGTATGATCTTTATTCCGCTGATCTTTTCTCCCGAATCAAATATCTTCCTTGCCTGATAGCCGAACAGTTCGTTTCTCAGGTCATTCATCTCCCTGCGTGTATTTTTGCTGTCGGTCATCTGGTTTTGCAGATGGTCGAAAACTTCGTTTTCATTGCACTGGAGCAAGCCGGATATATCGGAAATGTTGACCGATTTATTGTAATAGTCAGTGAATGCGCGTTTCCCGCAGTAGAATTCCAGCCTGATATTGCCCCTCATTTTTTCCCAGCGCTTTATCTTGATAATTCCAACCTCCCCGGTATTCCTGCAGTGTGTCCCGCCGCAGGGAGAAAAATCCAGATCTTCGATATTTATAATCCTTACCTTTTTGCCGGGCGGCGGCTGTTTTCTGAGAGGGATATTTTTGATCTCTTCATCGTCAGGATATAGAATATTCACAGTAACATTCTTATATACCCAGCTGTTCGCATCAAGTTCGACTTTCAGCATATCCTCATTTGAGAAAGATGTTCTGTTTATATCAATAGTTGAGATATCCCTGCCGAGAGAAGATGAAATAGTTTCCGCATTCAAAATTCTTATTATACTTGCCGAGAGGATGTGCTGACCGGTATGCTGCTGCATGTTATCGAACCTTGTATTCCAGTCGATCTCCCCATGAACATTGTCTGATCCGGGCAGTTTGTCCACAACATGTAAAATCCCATCTTCATTATCGATCACATCCAGAATGACCGAATCGTTCAGTTTTCCCGTATCGTGCAGCTGCCCGCCGGAAACCGGGTAAAAAAGTGTTTTGTCAAGAACAACAGCGGGTTTGCCTTCATGTTCGGTTTGTTTTATTATCTTCGAATCAAAAGATCTTAAATATGAATTGTCCTGGAAAAGTCTTTCAGTCATAGTTATCCTGTGTTTTCGGTATATACGTTTGATCAAAAAGAATAGTTATGATAATATAAGGAAGATAATTAAAATAAAACAACTAAAAATGTTGGCCTAAGGGAAGTTCAAGGTCATTTGATTCGAGAAGCTCTTTATTGGTTAGTATTTTTTGGGTGCTGTCATCCGCGACCACTTTACCCTTGTGCAGGATTAAACACCTGTCACAAAGTTCTGCGGCGAAATCAAGATCATGTGTTGCAATAATAATTGTTTTCTGATAATCGATAAGGAAATTCAGTATCTGTCTTCTATGTTTGGGATCGAGGCTGCTGCTGGGTTCGTCCAGGATCAGTATCTTCGGTTCCAGTACGAGGGCAGTGGCAAGAGATACTGATTTTTTTTCGCCGGAACTTAATTCAACCGGCCTTTTATCCTTCAGGTGTGAGATATTCAATAACTGAAGTACATTGTCAACTTTTGATGTGATATTTTCCGGATTACCGTCAAACTGAGCGGGCCCGAAAGCTATGTCATCGTATACAGTAGGTGAGAACAGCTGGTCATCCGGATCCTGAAAAACGAAACCTATAGACCTGCGGATCTGTTTCAATGTCCGTTTTTCCACGTTTAATCCGTTGACATGAATGTCACCTCCTGCTTTTAATATGCCGATCAAAGAAAGAAGTAGGGTGGATTTTCCGGCTCCGTTCGGTCCGAGAACAGCAATTTTCTCACGCTCTTTTATCTCCAGGGAGATATTCTCCAGTGCGGCCGTTCCGTTAGGATATTTGTACGAGAGATCTTTTGTCTGAACGATGATATTTGGATCCAAAACTTATCCTTTGATCTTAGGCAGTATTAACAGAGTTACAAAAACAAGGAAAATTGCAATTTTATAGAAAGCAATGCTAATATCAGAATGTTCAAGAGTTATACCGTAATTCCGGTCTGAGAATTCGAATTCGCCGTTAAAACCTCTTGCGAGCATGGCATTATATACATTTGCGGAGCGTCTCAGGCTTCTCAGGAAAAGATTACCGATCAAAATCCCGGACATCTTAAAATTCATTTTTAAGGTCAGATTGTATGATCTGGCTTTTTTTGCCCTGACCATTTTTTGTGCCTGAAGTTTTATAACATCGATATACCGGAAAGTGATAAAGATAGCAGATACAAATATCTTTGGTAATCCCAATTTCCTCATACCATGAAAAACATTGACTATGTTTTCCGAGGAAAGGAAAATTATAAGGCTTAAAAGTGACAGAAAGACCCTGATAATCTGCAGGGCGAACTTATGTAAGGCTGTATCTGTTACAGAAAAATTGATCGATAAAATTTTGAATGAAAAGACTGAAAGACCTTCTGAACTGAAAAGAGCAGTGAAACCTAAAACAAAAATGATAGGGACTGCAAACATCAGCCGTTTAAGAACGGTTCTGAACGAAGGCCGGGCTAAATATGCCCAGATGGTCAATATCAGAATGTAGAATATTATTTCATATAGATCAAAGGTCCTGATGGAGAGAATAAAAATGAGGAACAATAAATTGAAGATCAGTTTAAATCTTATATCAATACTCTGAAAAGCTGATATTATTTTATTTGACTCCTTCAAAACTATCCTGTTGTATATATTAGCTTTTCGAGCTGTTTTTATTTCTGTTTGAAGTAATTAAAAGAACACAAAGAAAAGTTATAAGCAGACCTGACAGGCCTGAAATAAATTTTCCAATCAGCGGAGAGTCCATAGAAGGAATTTCATAATCGGGCATAACAGAGGGGATAAGTGCGTCCTCTTCTCCAATTGCCACCTCGAGGTCTTCAAGAGCTGCGGTCAATCCATCCGGAGATCCTGATGTAAATGGAGCGGCAAAAACAAATAAGGATACTACTAAGCAGGAAATTAGGAAGAATTTGTTTTTTAGCATGACGGCTGCCTCCTTAATAGCTTAAAGTACTCCGGACAATTGCTGGAAATAAAAGAGACAACCACTAAAGTTATTACTGATTCGATTGCAGCAATAGGGATATGAATAATAAATATTGTAAAAAAACCGGCACTAAATGAAGAGAAGACTCCTGATAATCCAAGTTCAAGTCCCGCAAAACTTGCAGTTAATAAAACAGAGAAAAAAGAGGCTGCAAATATTCTTAAAGATACTTTTAATTTGTGCCCTATCTCATAAATAAAGTATGCACTGAACACACCGATAAACGCCATATTCAGGATATTTGCTCCCAGGGCCAGAAGTCCGCCGTCCTGAAAGACAATACATTGAATGATCAGTACGATGCTCATTATGAAACTTCCTATCCATGGTCCGAACAGTATAGCTGACAGTGCACCACCCAGCAGATGCCCTGATACTCCGGGGCCGGCCGGGAACTGCAGCATTTGTGCCGCAAATATAAATGCTGCCATTATTCCAGCGGTGGGAATGGATGAATCATCGAGCAAAGCTTTTGTTTTTTGTATGGTTTTTGCAGTACCTAAGACAGTAAGAGTACCAGTGGTTCCAATAACAGCAGAATTCAATAAACCATCGGGAATATGCATTAAAAGACCTTTACATTTTTTCTAGTTAATATTTTTTCCGGTTGTCGCTAAAGTCAGTTTACCGAATTTAACGCCTCTCTGACCTATCACAAGATCTGCAAAATGTTTAACTTCTTTCCCTGTTCCTTTTACAGCAACAATTTCCAGGCAGTTATCATGATCGAGATGAAGATGCAGGGTGGATAACATGTTAATATAATGGTCGTGCTGAATATTTAATAACTCTTCGGAAAGTTTTCTGACATGATGATCATAAACAATGATCAGGCAGCCAATGACCGTCTTACTGGTTTTCCATTCTTCCTTGACAAGGGAATTCCTGATCAGGTCCCTGATCGCTTCGGACCTGTTTTTATAACCTTTTTCCGTGATCAGTGAATCAAATTTTTCAAGAAGAGAATCCTCCAGAGAAACACCGAATCTTGTGACATTTGACATAAGCGTTTGCCGGTAACACCATTTTTAAAATAGTAACACTTTTTTTTGATAAAGTCAAGTCTACATTTAAAAAAGAGTGAAAAACTGCAGGTAAGAACCGCAATTCTTTTCCGAATAAAATATGAAATAAACACTTTGTTTTTTGTTTTTTTATTACAGGAATGTTTATTTAATCTAAGAGAAGTAAGAGAAGACAGTTTACCTGTTTTATTAATCTAAAGAACTAAGGAAATTCGATAAGATATTCACAAATAACAAGTTATAAAATCCAAACAAAATTGTCTAAATTTTATGTTTATATTTTTGACTTTTCTCTTGACATTAACCTCTGATATTGTATTTTTGATTCAGTTAAAATAAGTTAACAACGTGTGTGGATAATTTGTGGAAAACCTTCAATACAGAAACCGTCGAATGGTGAAAATATTGAAGTTAGCTATACATGAGATTCAAGCCTTTTAATTACCTTGCAAGTGTAAACCGTTAAATATTAATCACTTATAAGTGTGTATGGTGTATGACTAAGATGTGGATAACTTTTTTCGCCTGATGTGAATAGTTATCAGTGGTTATTGCTAAAAATTGTTGATAAATCCTCAGAGTTTTAATTTTCACAACCTAAAAGAAGCGGAGTATAAATGAGCGCCACTCAAACAAAAATATGGAAAAATGTTTTGTCCGTAATTAAGCCTCAGATAAACGAACAAAGTTTTTCGACATGGTTTGAGCCCTTAAAACCCGTGGAAATATCAGACAGTAGATTTATTGTCGAGATTCCGAGTAAATTCTTTTCTGAGTGGCTTGAAGAACATTATCAGGAATTAATAAATTCCGCTTTATTAGAGGTGATGGATACTGATATTGAAATCGAGTATAAGGTGACGGATTCCAACGGTAAACATAAAGATAATGGTAAAAGCAGAAATAAGTTACCAATAATAGATAAAAAGGATTCTTTATATAAGGATAAACTTTCAAGATTTAATTCGAAATATATATTTGACACTTTTGTTGAGGGGGGATGTAACCAGTTTGCAAGAGCAGTTGCTCTGGCTGTAGCCGAAAAACCGGGAAAAACGATTTTTAATCCGCTGCTGATATGGGGAGGGGTCGGTTTAGGTAAAACCCATTTAGCGCAGGCTGTTGGTATTCATGCTATAAAAAACCGAACAGCCAAAGAGATAGTGTATGTTTCTTCGAAGCAGTTTACAGTGGATTTTATAAACGCTATTCAAAGAAAAAGAACCATGGAATTCAGCAGTTATTTTGACAAAGTGGATATGCTGATAGTTGATGATATTGAGTTCTTTATCGGAAAAGAATCTACTCAGGAACAGTTTTTCCATACTTTTAATACGCTGCATTTGAAGGGTAAACAAATAATTCTCACTTCGGACAGGCCGCCAAAGGAATTCTCAGGACTGGATATAGAGGAACGCCTGACCTCAAGATTCCAGAACGGCCTTGTAGTAGATATTAAACCTCCTGAATTGGAAACTCGTATGGCTATTCTTCAGACAAAAGCTGCAGATAACAACATGCTGCTTGATTCGGACATTGCCCTTCTGCTGGCAACTCATATTACCAAGAATATCCGTGAGCTTGAAGGCGCTTTAATAAGGTTAATGGCATATTCATCGATGATGAATACAAAAATTGATTATACTCTGGCAAAAACAGTACTAAAAGATTTGAAATTCTATGAGACCAAACCTTTGTCGATTGAAGATATTCAGAAAATCGTATCCACTCATTTCGGGATCAACGAAAATCTGCTAAGAGAGAAAACAAGAAAACAGGAAATAGTACTTCCGAGACAGATCGCTATGTACCTCGTAAAAGAATTGACAAACCATTCTTTAAAAACAACCGGCCTGCATTTTGGGGGAAGAGATCATACAACAGTATTACATTCAATAAATACAATTAATTTATTAATGCAGCAGGATGAACGGATCTGTGAAACGGTCGATACTCTCCGCCAGAAGGTGAATTATACCCAGGCTTAATACTTGTTGGGACAATAGGTAAAAGGTTTATAATATTATTGACATTCCTTTATTATTTATATACTTTCCTTAAACCACTTCCAGTAAAATTAAACCAGTAATACTATGAAAAAACTCATTTTTGTTATTTTGATGGGGATATTATCCCTGAATTTTCAATGCGGCGGATCCGGTGAAACTGACAATGCAGACAAAACCACAGGTGATACTGCTCAGCAAAAACCTGAGGTTCTGAGTGATGATATTTCACCTAACCACTGCCGTATAGAGGCCAGAATAATTTCAATCGATAAAACACCGGTAAGTACCAATCCTTCAGACCCGAGATCGAAAGTTCCCAGCAGGGCGCAGGTGAATATAGTTAAAGTTATTGGTTACGGATCTGCTTTCGGCAGTCCTCTGCCGGCCGGAAAAGAGATCACAGTTGATTTTGCATTTACTCTGAATCCCACAAAGGACATTTTTCCCGATATGACAGCATCGTATCCGGGATTAAAGGAAGGCAATGTCTTCATTGCGGATTTAGAGGCGAGGGAAGTATTATCCCGGGAAGGTGGAACTAATATTTCCTATAAAGTGTATGGATATGAAATAAAATAACATGAGGTAATAATGAAAAGATACTCAATAGTTTTTTCATTTCTATCGGTAATTATTGTCCTTGCCGCTGTTCTTTATGTGACAGATCAATTCCGGATAACAGTTTTCCCGCCATCTGTTCCATCAGAGACCGGGACTGAAGATGATCCTTACGCCAGGGTGATGTATGAGTGGAAAAAGACACGGTCACCGCTTTCGGAGAGTATACCTGAAAAGATAAGGGCTAAGGAACTTAAATTTGCCGAAAACCTTCCGACAAAAGAGGAGTTTGCTGCTGCCAGAGTAAACAAAGGCAGCAATTCACAGATCTATACATGGGAAAGACGGGGAGTATATGAATACGGAGGAAGGACAAGGGCTCTTGCCGTTGATGTTTCTGACGAAAATGTTATCCTTGCCGGCGGAGTATCAGGGGGGATGTGGCGTGGAGTGACAACGGATAATTTTGCTAATATTGCATGGGCAAAGACTACAACAAATTCCCAGCTGCACAGTGTTACCAGCATTATTCAGGATACGCGAGCAGGAAAAACTGATACATGGTATTACGGTACAGGAGAATACAGAGGTAATTCTGCATCCGGAGACGGTGCCAGTTATTATGGAAATGGTATATATAAATCAACGGATGGCGGGAATACCTGGAATTTATTAGTTAATACATCAACACTTGGTCAACACAGATTTGATCAGATATTTGATTTTGTGTGGAATCTGGCTGTCGATGTTTCAAACACATCTGAAGATGAGATTTATGCTGCGACTTATGGCGGTATAAACCGTTCGGTTGACGGGGGAACTACATGGACTTCAGTTTTGGGTGATCTATACAGCGGAACCGGATATACCGATATTGCTATCACCTCTACAGGAGTAGTATATGCTGCATTTGATGACTACGGCAGTTATAAAGGAATCTATCGTTCTGTTGACGGTTTATTAAATAACTGGACGGATATAACACCGGCAGGATGGCCTGCAGTTTATGACAGAACTGTCATCGGGATTGCTCCGTCTGATGAAGATATTGTTTATTTTATCGCAGAGACCGAGGGATATGGTCTTAACGATCACAGCATCTGGAAATATAAATATCTATCCGGGGACGGTACCGGCAGCGGAGGAGTCTGGGAGGATAGGTCATCCAGATTACCGGCTGATGGTGGTCAAACGGGCGATTTTGATTCTCAGAATTCCTACGATCTCGTTATTAAAGTCTCACAATCGGACACAAATACCGTTATGATCGGAGGAAAGAATTTATATCGTTCGACAGATGGTTTTGCGTCAAATTCAAACACCACCTGGATCGGCGGATATACAAGCAGTAATAACAGTTATAACTCATATACAAATCAGCATCCCGACCAGCATGCCATGGCGTTTTTTCCAAGTAGTTCAGACTGGCTTTTAGCAGGTCATGACGGCGGTATCTCTTTAACAAGAGATTATACTAATTCTACTGTTTCCTGGGAATTGCTGAATGAGGGTTACAATACACTTCAATTCTATACTGTTGCAATAGATAAATCTACTGCAGGGAATGATGTTATAATCGGCGGGATGCAGGATAACGGGACAACTTATATCAGCAGTGCTGCATCCAATCCTTTTGAATGGTATGAAGTTTACGGTGGAGATGGTTCCTTCTGTGCGATCTCCGAAAACCGGCAGTATTATTATATTTCTTCACAGAACGGCAACATTTATAGATGGACACTTAATGATGACGGAAACGTGACATCATGGACTAAAGTTGCCCCGGCCGGTTCCGACTATCTGTTCATTAATCCTTTTATTCTGAATCCATCTGATTCAAAAATGATGTTCCTGCCCAGAGGTAATGAGCTATTGAGGAGTACAGATCTTACACTTTTCCCACCTTCTGAAAACTCGGTCGATGAAGGAACATACTGGGATAACCTGCTTAACTCAAAGATGGGGACGGGAGTTGATATTCTTTCATTGGGGATGTCGACTGCAAGTCCTGCAAACAGACTTTATTTCGGCTCAGATGACGGAAAAATATATAAACTCGATAATGCGAATACGGGCGATCCGGTTCCTGTTGATGTGACCTCGAATGATTTCCCGTCAAACGGTTATCCGGCATCTATATCCGTTGATCCGACGAACGGTGATAAGGTTATGGTATGTTTTTCGAATTATGAAGTTAAGAGTATCTTCTATTCGGAAAACGGCGGGACAAGCTGGACTGATGTCAGCGGAAACCTTGAAGAGTTTGTAAGTTCAACATATACGCCTACCGGAAACGGACCTTCGGTGAGATGGGTGACCATTCATCCGGTAGGTACGGGGACTACATATTTTGCCGGAACAAGCATAGGATTGTATTCAACTGAAACGCTGAACGGCCAGTCAACTGTCTGGGTACAGGAGGGAGCGGATGTGATCGGTAATGTTGTAGTCGATATGATAGACAACAGGATCTCAGACGGATTCGTTGCAGTCGCGACGCACGGTGCAGGTATCTTTACCAGTACAGTTGTGACAGCCGTTGCAGAAGATGATAAGCAATTACCGGAAGAGTACGAACTGGAACAGAATTTTCCAAATCCGTTTAATCCTGTAACTAAGATCAATTTTAATCTTGCTGTTTCAGGGACTGTTCATATAACGGTTTTTAATTCTTCCGGACAGAGAGTACGTTCCCTGGTGAACGGCGAGAATTATGTAAAGGGTAAACACTCGATTATTTTCGATGCGAGGAATGACTATGGTGAGCAGTTAGCAACGGGAGTATATTTTTATTCAATACATGCCGGTGATTTTAAGATGGTAAAAAGAATGACGCTTATTAAATAAATCCGGTTAGAATTAATTTGAGGTATTATCTGATAAAAGTATCTCCGATGATCAGAGTGGTAACAAGTCTGATCTTTTTTGGAGCAGAATCGTAGTTTTCCGATCTGTAATTCAGGCTTCGGAAAATTCCTTCGGCTTTCTGTCCGAATATTTTGAGATCACCTATTACAGTGCTGCTGCTTATAGCAAAACCAAAATTTTTCGGAAGAGTAATGTTTATATCTCCAATAATGCTTGTGGCATAGATCGATCTCTCGCCCGGTTCAAAATCAATTTCACTGAAATTTAAATGAACATCTCCCAGAATACTTGTTGCGCTTCCTCCCTGGAAGTTCTTGGAAAAGATTTTTTCAGAGGTACTTCCCAGGATTGATACCAGTTTCATATCCGCAGGTCTTATATCAGGATCAGAATTGCTGTATTCAGCAGAGCCATGACCTGATGCGAACTCCTGATCTTTGGGGCCGGATCTGGCATTACTTATAATACTCCATCCCGCCCAAATCAGAAGAAGAGGCCAGAGACTAAAAACCAGAGAGAAAAAGTTGTAATCGAAGAAAGAATTCAGTAAAAATAATAGGCCTAACGAAATTAATATAATTCCCGGCAGGATAGGGTGTTTGAAATTTCTGAGCATTAGCTGTCTTAAATTATTTGGATTTCAATTTGTATATATTTATAATACGGTAATAACAGCGGTTTGCTTCAAATATTTTTAAATTAATTGTATTCAGACAAAAATCTGTTCAAATAAGGGGTTGAAATAAACACTTTTAATAAATATATTAATACAGGAGGGTGATCATCATACCTGATTTCTGCTGTTAGAAAAGTTCATTAATCTTCTTACTACCGGGACGGAATGGTCCAGCATGTTTTCATCCTCAGGATCTAATACGTAATCGCTGCTTTTTAAAACTGGAGATTTATATATAAATTTAAATCGATATGGTTCGGCTTTTGTAATGCTGATATATTTTGAGCCTGTTTTTCTGGGGGCATCTGCGGAACCACTGATATCCGTATCAACAGATTCTTGGTCATCAAAATCGCCCCCGCTTTCTAACAGGGCATCAATTTCGTCTTGACTGATAGGAGCTGCCATAGCTTTTCCTTTCGCTTTTGACAGTGTTGTCCCAGGTATTAATTAAAATAATTCTGAAACCGGGCTTTAAATATAATAAATTATAAGTGTTATTGAAAGCATTTTTTCGTATTTTTGCTCTAAGTTATTGTATTTTAATAATTTGCATATCATTACTATTTTTATTTATAGGGATATGAACCAATCACTTAAAGTAATCCTTTAAGGCAATAAAATGCAAAAAAAATCTCAAAATACCGAAGATCAGCCAAAAAAGACCATTTTAATCGTCGATGACACCAAACCTATCAGAATCCTTCTGCTTAAGAAATTAGAGCGTAAATACAACTGTGTTTTATTCAGTGATCCCCTAAAAGCGGTTGAATATGTCAAAGAGTGTTATCAGGATATCTCGCTGATCATCTCAGATTATCAAATGCCGAAATTGAACGGTTTTGAGTTTCTCAAAAAGATCCAGGATAAGTCTGAAAAAATACCTGTTATCTTATTATCGTCACATTTAACGGAATTTCGAGTAAAAGAATTATTTAATTTGGGAGTAAAGATATTTATGGCCAAACCGGTAAAAATGAACAGACTGCTTCAGGATATCAAAAGGCTTCTTGAAGATGATGAAAAGAAGGATGAGAAGCCGGGAATATAAATTAATTTTCAGGGGTAAATAAATGATTGATCTATCAGAAGATGATAAGAAAACACTATTAAATATTGCCAGAGATGCTGTCAAGGTTCACCTAAGCGGCAATGGAAGCAGGAAGAAATATAATTTAAGTGATGCACTAAAGAGCAAATGCGGTGCTTTTGTGACCTTGAAAAATAAGGGGGAATTGCGCGGTTGCATAGGCATGCTGCAGTCTGAGAAAGAGCTTCATGGGACAGTTGCGGATATGGCGGTAAGCGCCGCTACAAATGATACACGTTTCTCATCTGTTGAAATAAGCGAACTTTCAGATTTAGATATTGAGATATCCGTATTGTCCCCGTTTAAGATAATTAAGAATACAGATGAGATAGAGGTGGGTAAACATGGCATTCTAATACAAAAACTGCCATTTCAGGGATTATTACTGCCTCAGGTTGCGACCGAGAATAAGTGGGATAGAAATACTTTCTTAGAATATACGTGTATGAAAGCCGGATTATCCACAAATGCCTGGAAAGAAAAAGATACCGTAATCCAGATCTTCAGTGCGGATGTTTTTGGGGAAAAAGAATAAATATTGTATATACAGTAATAATTTCCCTTGACAGATTTACATAATAGCATTATATTGGTTAAAATCCTCGAAATAACAAGGTAATTTATAATATTATGCCCGCATCACAAAAAATAGGTAGTTTCCGTCCCTTAACGTTTCTTGGTAACGGTAAACCGATGAGACCGGGAGCTGTTTCAGGTTTGAACAGAGAACCCTCAAGAAAGGGAGTTCAAATGTCCGGCGGAGTAACATTTGGTGAATTCAAAAGGAATATAAGTACCAGGGCCAATCCAACTTACAAACAACTCGGTTCAGCTGCTGTAAAGCTGCAGAAAGCCGGCGGTATCAGCATTAACACTGTAGCATAATATAACAGTGCTCCCCTTTTCAGATTCTCTCTTATTAGTTTTAGCCGGATTTTCCGGAGGTGTAATAGCCGGTTTACTTGGTGTAGGCGGCGGTATTATTATGATACCGATCTGCAATTTTATATATCCCAAAATAGGTGTTCATCCATCAATATTGTCACATGTTATCTTCGGGACAAATTTCTTTGTTATCTGTTTTTCAGCGACAGTCAGTGCATTAAGATATCATCTGAAGAAATTAGTTCTTTGGAAGGGTGTTTTCCCTATAGCATTCTTCAGTATTTTAGGCGCTTTATCCGGCGCCACATTTGCCGCACGGATCTCCAGTCCGGATCTTTTAAGGCTTTTCGGAATTGTTATGCTTTTTAGTTCTGTCAGGATGTTTATTGAGTTCAAAAAAGATGATATAGCAAAACCAAGATTCAATTATTTATATTTGGGTTTAACCGGATATTTTACTGCGATCCTTTCTTCTATGGTAGGAGTCGGTGGTGGAATTCTGACAATTCCGATAATGATATACCTGCTTCATTTTCCTGTGAGGAAAGTGACGGGTACTTCGAGCGGTATAATTATATTTACTGCAATTGCGAGTGTTTCCGGATATATTATTAATGGATGGAATAATCCCTATCTTCCGGAAGGATCTTTTGGATTTGTTTATTTACCGGCCGGGATTCCTCTTTTGATCGGTGCACTAATTGGAGTGCCGCTGGGTACACGAATAAATTTGAGCATATCAACAAAATATATCAAGAGAATTTTTGGTGTAGTGCTGTTTCTGCTTTTTATTAAAATGACATTCCTGCAGTAGTTCGCTATCAAAACTTTGAACAGATCAGTCAAAAATCTTGACGGCAATATCCGGGAAGTTAGTAATAACACCGTTGGCGCCTCTGTCAATTATTGCCCGTATCTTTCTTTCCTTATTGACAGTCCATGGAATAACCGTAAGATCTTTTAAAACAGCCCATTCGATGAAATTCTTGTCGATAAAAGATTTGTGCGGATGGATCTCTTTGATGTTTTTCAGCAGGTTCTGTTTCATAATAAATGAGTCCGGTCCGAAAACTGTCCGCCAGAACTCACCTGGAACAAGTATCTTTGCTAACCGGATACTTTTATCCAATTTATAAAGATTATTTAATATCGTTACTCTTGAGGAAGAGACAACAGCATCATTATAGAGGTCATGAGTTTTTATTAGTGATAGTACATTCTTTTCAATATCGGGGTAAATCTGAGATCCGGTTTTGATTTCTATGATAATTCCGGTTTTCCCTTTGACCAGATCCAGTACATCGGAGAGCAGAGGGATTCTTTCATTTTTGAATTTTTCATCAAACCATGAACCGGCATCGAGCTGTTTAATGTCATTATATGTTTTTGAGTTAATATCTCCGGTACCGTTCGATGTTCTATCCAGTGTATTATCATGCATTAAGATCACCTTATTATCAGAAGTCTGCTGAACATCAACCTCAATGTAATCGGATTTCATTTCTATTGCTTTTTCTATTGAGATAATGGTATTTTCAGGTGCATAACCTGATGCGCCGCGGTGCCCAACAATTCTAATCTTGTTCATTTTCCATCTCTTGGTTTAATGAATAGAATAAAAAAAGACCGAATACGGTCTAAATAAATGCAGCTGATAATATTTTGAGTGTTTAAAATCACTAATGAAAGATCTTTTTAATACTTCCCCAGGTTAATTTCGCACTTGAAACTCTTGGTGAAAGATGTTGAGTGTCAGTCAGTATGTAAGTTCCATCTTCTTTGACCAGACGCAATTTGTAATAAAAAGTTCTTGAGGAAGTTTTAAAAATATTATTATCTCTGAAAACATATTCAGAATTATCGCCTTTGGGTTTGACGGCAGATATTTTATTAAAAGTAAGGTTGTCGGTGCTTCTCTCCAGTATATATTCTTTAAGAGTTACTTCCAGAACACTTTTCCATTTAAGCTGTATTTTATCCTCAATGGGTACAAATCCGATCCTGAAATAGGCTAAGGACGGCTCGGATGGGGAGGAAAAAGTAAAACCGGAAATTATAACCAGACTTAAAATTATTAATATGAGAGATTTTCTCATGAAGTATATTGCCACATTAAATTTAACATACAAATCCGCTGAAAAAGTAATTCTATATTTTTTAAAAGTCAAGTTAATTTTCTCTGCAATACAAAATAAGATTATAATTTAGCTGATAATTCAGAGATGTCAAAAAAATTAAAAATTGATATTAATATAATTTACATGGATAAAACTATTCTAATTTATTAAATTAACATCATTCCGGATTTGAGGAATGATTTAAAAACACTTCGTGTTTAATCAACAGGAACTAAAAATTTACAGTACATACTGAAAGAGGAATATGCAGCCAGGTTTTATTGAAGAGGATGTTGCCGGGAAAGCCTATGATTCCCGTTTGATGAAAAGGCTTCTACCTTATATCCTGCCTTATAAGAAACAAATAATAATTGCAGCAACTCTGCTTGTATGCACTTCTGTCTTTGCCATATCCGGTCCGTTATTAACTCAATATGCGATTGATGAATATGTATCAATCGGAGATTATAACGGCCTTCTGAAAATTACGGTATTGTTCATATTTATTTCGGGTTTGAGCTTTATCTTTCAGTATTTTCACTTTTTTCTTATGCAGATGACGGGCCAGAAGATAATGTTTGATATGAGGAGCCGTATTTTTACCGTTCTGCAGAGCAGATCTCTTTCATTTTTTGACAGAAATCCGATCGGGAGACTTGTGACACGATTAACAACCGATGTTGATGCTCTGAACGAAATGTTCGCTTCCGGGATTGTTACGATATTAGGCGACATACTCCTACTGATGGGATTTATCGGATTAATGCTGTATTTCAATGTGAAACTTGCATTAATAACACTATCGGTTATTCCTTTATTATTCATTACTGCGTTCATATTTAAACGAAAAGCAAGAGAAGGTTTCAGGAATATCCGGAAATATATAGCAAGGATAAATTCGTTTCTTCAGGAAAACATAACCGGTATGAGCATTGTCCAGTTATTCGGCAGAGAGAAAAAGAATTTCAGACAATTTGAAAGGATAAATGCTGATCATCTGCGGGCACATTTAAGAACAATCTTCTATTTTGCCGTATTTTTTCCTTCCGTGGAGATATTAAGCTCATTTGCCATAGTGTTGATCCTCTGGTTTGGTGGAATAGATATAATGTCCGGTGATCTGACACTGGGAAAACTTGTTGCTTTCATAATGACGGCTCAGAGGTTTTACAGGCCTATTCAGGATCTGAGCGAGAAGTATAATATACTTCAGTCGGCATTTGCATCATCTGAAAGAATTTTCGGATTACTGGATAATACCGATGAAATTCAAGATGATAAAAATCCGGTAGAACTGACCGAAACTAAAGGTGATATTGAGTTTGAGAACGTCTGGTTTGCATATAAGGATAATGATTGGATACTGAAAGATGTTACATTTAGCGTAACCGCAGGGGAAAAAGTGGCAATTGTCGGCGCTACAGGTTCCGGTAAAACAACAATGATAAATTTATTAAGCAAATTTTATCTGATAAATAAAGGCAGTATCCTGATAGACGGGATAAATATTAACAGGATTAATAAACATTCTCTGAGGAAGAGTATTGGAGTTGTCCTGCAGGATGTTTTTATTTTTTCAGGCAGTGTCAGGGATAATATTACTCTGGGCAACGAAAAGATTACCGAGGCTGAGCTGTTGAAAGCAGCGGAAGATGCCGAAGTCGCGAGCTTTATTGATAAACTTGAAAACCGGTTCGAGGAAGAAGTCATGGAAAGAGGAGCGAATTTTTCCACCGGTCAGAAACAGCTGATATCTTTTGCACGAACGCTGATCTACAATCCTCAGATCCTTGTATTGGACGAGGCAACTTCAAATATCGATACTGAAACAGAATTGCTGATACAAAAAGCTATAAACAGGCTTATGGAGGGGCGTACTTCAATAATAATAGCCCATCGTCTGTCGACGATAAAAAATGTTGACAGAATTATTGTAATGCACAAAGGCCGGATCAGAGAAACAGGAACTCACCGGGAGCTTCTTAAATCACGCGGAATTTATTATAAACTCTATCAATTGCAATACAAAGACCAGGAAATAAATTAGAAAAATTATACGGAAAGTATTTTTCCGGTTTTGTGGAACAAATACTTTTAAAAACCGTACCACAAGAGAGGAATTATTTGTTAAAAATGAAGAAAATTTTAGTTGATTTAATTTTGCCGGAGGTTTCATGAAAAGGCTTTTTTTGTTATCAATATTTATCATAATGATCCCTGGAATAACATCAGCCCAGGATTATTTTACATTAAATGACTGTATTAATGTTGCTTTGGAAAATAATACTCAGGTGAAAAATGCAAAACTAAGTATCGGAACTTCTAAGGCACTTAAACTTGCTTCCTACAGCTCGATATTACCGAACATATCCTTCAGTGCCAGCCCATCCAGGTCTTTTCGTGCTGCAACCACTTATTTAGGTTACACTGCTGTAGGCATAAATTCCGGTACTGGCCAGGTTATTTATGGAAAAAGAGAAGTGACTTCACCTTCCAATGTTACAAAAAATTACAGCACGAATATCAGCCTTTCACAGAATGTCTGGGATAACGGGAGGTGGTGGAATCGGATAAGACAGGCAGAATCCAATCTGAAAGCAACAGAGATGTCATTTGATGCATCTAAACTAAATACTGTAGCACTCGTAAAATCAAGATATTTTGATCTTGTTAAGGTTCTGGCTCAAAGGCAGGTGCGGGAAGAATCAGTTACTCTTGCTGAAGAACAGTTAAGACAGTCGGAAATAATGTATGATATTGGTACAGTTGCTCAGGTTGATGTTTACAGGTCAAAAGTTAATCTCGACAGGAGCAAAATTAATTTGATCAATCATGATCTAATGATCGAAAATGCCAAACATAACCTTAATATCAGTATGGGGAGAGATCCCAATGATCCTGTTAATATTAATACAAATATTAACTTGGATGTAAATTATGATCTTGATCTTGAAGCACTGGTAAACCGGGGATACTCCAGTAATCCTGAAATAACCAGGAGTGATTATCTGATCAATAGTTCGGCGCTGGGTTTGAAAATTGCCAAGGCTGACAGATTTCCAGTACTCAGATATTCAGCAAGTTACTCGAGGAGTAATTCGGATCTTGATAGAATATATGAGGATGTTACAAAAAATTACAATCTCTTTTTTAATGTATCATTAAGCTACACGTTGTTTGACGGTTTTCAGCGCAGAGCGAATATTCAGCAGGCTACCAATGATGTGGAAATAAACAGAGAGAATTTAAATGATACAAAAAGGAACCTGAAATCGAATATTGTAAGTTATTATAATCAATTGATGGCATTCAGACAAAAAATTGAGATCAATAATGAAATGATAGCTGCTGCGGAAGAGGATCTCAGACTGGCAAATGAACGTTATAGAGTCGGTTCAGGCACATTGATCGAAACAATCGATGCTCAGGTTCAATTGACATCAGCAAAGTATACTTTACTGGAATCGCAGTATGATGCTCTGATCGCAGAAGCTAACCTTTTAGCGGCGATCGGAGATATTTCAGGAATAAGAAATTAATTAGGTGAAAAAAATGTGAATTTTTTCTGATTTTAAATGTAATTGTATTTGATCCAGTAAAGTATTATTTGTATAGTTTTTTATTTATAGTCAATTAAATTATTATGGGGATTGAGATGAGCAACATTGATAAATCAGAAGCAAGAGCTGAAATCAGAAAAAGGGTGATTTCAAAAATAAAGGAATTAGTACAGAATAAAGAACCGATAAGACAAGAATCGTTTTTTTCTGAGGATCTTGCTGATTCTCTGCTTGAAGGTTATAAAGATGATATCAGCAGAACAGAGTATGACAGTATTGTAACAGAAGTATTTGATGAGATAAAGAATAAGAAAGCAAAAAAGAAACCTGTTCGGTCTACTAACGGCAGAAAAAAGATCATTGAGATAAGAGACCTGCATAAAACATATGAAATGGTCGCTGAAAGTGTTTATGCGTTAAGAGGTGTCTCGCTTGATATCGAGGAAAATGGTTATTTATCCATCATGGGTCCTTCCGGCTCTGGCAAATCTACTTTGATGAATATTGTCGGATGTCTTGATACACCGACAAAAGGGCAATATATTTTTAAGGGTGAGAATGTCAGTGGTATGAATGATAATCAGCTGGCTGATATCAGAAACCGCCGGATAGGTTTTGTATTTCAGACTTTCAACCTGCTGTCCCGTGTTTCAGCGCTGCACAATGTTGAACTTCCGTTAATTTATAATGGTACACCTGCTGCCAAGAGGAAGGAAATGGCTGCGGAAGCTTTAAGTAAGGTTGGCCTTGCTGAAAGAATGGACCATAAACCGAATGAACTTTCAGGCGGACAGCGTCAGAGAGTTGCAGTAGCGCGGGCACTGGTAAACAATCCTGCTATCATTCTTGCTGATGAACCTACAGGAAACCTTGATTCAAAGACCGGAGATGAAATACTTGAGTTGTTTGATGATCTTCACCGAAACGGAAATACGATCATTATGGTCACTCATGAAGAATATGTTGCTGAAAGAACTAATAGAGTAGTGCATTTAATGGATGGAATGATAGAGATTGATAAGCTTACCAGAAACGGTGAATCTGTTTTTGGTAATTAGAATATAAATATAAAGATTTTATAAAAACACCCCGGAAATCTCCGGGGTGTTTTTTTATGTATATCTGATGAATAAAGAATGCTTGATTTTTAAGTGAAAATTGTTAAAATTGTTTTTGTGCAGATTTTTCAAATTTTAGTTCGGAGAACGTCATGACCATTTCAATAGAATACTGTGTTCAGTGAAATTATGAACCTCAGGCTGCCAGTCTGGCTGCCGCCGTCAAAAAAGAATTTAATACTTCACCGGATTACATAAAATCCGGGGGGGGAGTATTTGAAGTCGTTATGGATGGCAAACTGATTTATTCAAAAAAGGCGACAGGAAGATTCCCTACAAATGAAGAAGTAATTAACAAGATCAAAACATTAATTTAAAAGATTATGTTTTGATATTTCGCACACCATTACCCTGATTAATATATTTTATGGTTAAAACGGATACAGAAAAGAATAGTAACGGTTATAATATAAAATTAACCGAATCGGTAAGTAGTCTTTTTGCGAGCCTGACCAATGACAGCGTTAAGGTTATAGAAGCTGTTTCTTCAAATGAGCTGAACGCTCAGAAATTCAGTAAAGCCCTGTCTCAGAAAATATTGAATATTGATAATAAAATTAAATATATCCTGCAATTACATAATCTTGAAAAAGATGAATTCGGCCTTACACGGGAAGCTGTTGATATATGTGAAGAAATTAAAGTTATGATAAAAGGTCTGCTAAAATCCTCCGAAGGCGGTAAAACGCAGATCGACATTAAATTCCCGAAAGAAAAGCCGCTTTTGCGATTGAATAAAATTCATTTCCTTAAATGGTTTATGTGGGGTGTGAATAAGCTTTATAATGAAAAAACAATTATACATATTATTATAGATGTGTCTTACAGGGACAATCAGGTCTTTATCCAGATTGGTCCCAAGAGAACAACCGAAAAGAAGGAGTTGGTCTGGAATAAACTTGATTGGCTTTTGGCTTCAAAATACTTTTTCATAGAGAACGGTGCTCTTGAGAAAAGAAGAGGTGGAGGGATACAAATTTCGCTTAATGCTGTTATTGATCTGAGTCAGACTGACGAATCCAAAAGGAGTGTTTCCGGAAAAGAACTTATCAGCAGAATAAAAGAGGGTGAAGACCTTCCTACTCTTTCTCAGGTGGCAATAAGAATAATCAATATGGCATCTGATGAAACTGTCTCGGCTCAGGATATAGGAAATGTTATAACCCTGGATCCTGCCCTGACAGCAAGACTGATAAGGATCGTTAATTCACCTTTTTATGGTTTCTCGAAAAAAATAACATCTGTCCCTCAGGCTGTAGCAATACTTGGGATGAAAGCTGTAAGAACACTTTCTTTGTGTATCTCTGTCCTGGATAATTTTCCAAGGGAAGACAGCGATAAAAATTTTGATTATCATGATTACTGGCAGAGATCGTTCGCTTCCGCCATTGCATGTAAATTAACTTCAAAAACAGCCGGTTTAAGAATTGACGAGGAAGCATTTGTTGCAGGCCTGACCCAGAATATAGGCAGTTTAATTATTGCAAAAAACAATTCAAAAAGATATGCTAATCTACTTGAAAAATATCATCAGGGTGAAGGTGAGATACAGTATCTGGAGGATACAGCCTGGGGTATTGATCATACAAAGTTAGGTTATGAAGTTTTTTCAAGATGGAATATGCCGGATATACTGAAAAAAGCAATAATGTTTCATCATACTCCTGAAATTGTTCCCGATGATGATCCGAAATTGAAAAACCTTGTTAATCTCACCTATCTGTCTGATCTTGCTGCAAGAGTATTGTTTGATGAGAACATTGAGTCGGTTCTTAAGAGACTGAGAGAAGGTTACAATTCCATTTTTGGTTTTTCAGAAGACGAAACAGATGCTTTAATGGAGCAGGTTTCGGAAGAGACCGATGCGGTAGCCATGGATTTTGATGTAAAAATAACTCAGCATGCAAACTATGCTCAGATACTTCAGAATGCAAATGTCGAATTGGGAAAGATAAATCTTGATTATGAGCAGATGACCAGAGAACTTGTGAGAGAGAAAAAGAAGACAGAAAAACTCGCAAAAGAACTGAAAGAAGCTAATATACTGCTTGAAGAAGAGGTCAACAGGGACGGTCTGACAAAATTATATAATCACAGATTTTTCTTCGAACTTGTCAATAAGGAATTTGCAAGCGCTAAAAGATATAAACTTCCGTTGAGCTGCATAATGCTGGATCTTGATTATTTTAAGAAAATAAATGATGAATACGGACATCCGGAAGGTGATGCAGTATTGGAAAATTTAGGTGTTATATTGATCGATGCCATAAGAGAGGGAGACTCAGCTGCCCGTTATGGCGGAGAGGAATTTACAATAATCTTACCGAATACTCCACCCAAAGAAGCGGAAATTGTAGCAGAGCGTATTAGAAGAAATGTTGAAAAATCAAAACTGTCTCAAAATCTGGCAAAGGGTAAAGTGACCATAAGTGTTGGTGTCGCTTCATTGGTTGACGGAAATTTAGACAAAGCCAGCGACCTTGTTGAACGAGCAGATAATGCATTATACCAGGCTAAAGATTCAGGTAGAAACAGAGTCGTTGTTTTTAAACAGAATAGTTAGAAAAGTCTTCCTGGATTCACTTCGATTATCACTTCAATAATAATTTTACTTACAATTAATTACGATATTTATCATAGTAATTTTTACAGATCTTAAGACACTCGTTTGCAAAAAATACCAGTCTGACGATTTTTAAATTTGTGCAGATTTATAAACACATTGCACAAATTCACTCATTTGATGATAAACTGCCGCAGTAAATTAATCATTCATAAGTTATATAATATCAAGCGCTTGCAGAATTAGGTTTTGGTTTGGCACAAATTATGCGAATGGTTTAACGCAGAATGATAACTTATGATTTAATTCCAGTAATGTTAAAAATTTATAAATTCGGGTTATCTAAATGAATTTAACTATAATAATCGGAGGAAATATGAAACGCAAAATAGCTGGATTTACTGTGCTGATATTGATTATTGTTTTTAGCTCCTCCTTTGTGTCGGCACAGGGCTTCACAACAATACTGAAGAAAATTGAAGAGATAGAAGCCAGATTAAAGAAACTGGAGAGCGGTGCCGGAGTTACAGTAGATCTGGGCGGGATCGAGAACCGACTGGGAGTGATCGACGAGAAAAACAAGACAAATTTTGAAACGCTGCAGAATAAGCTGACTGAACTTGAGAAGGGACTGGATCCGGCAAATACGGTTGCCCTTATCAGTGCAAAATTGGAAGACCTGGCAGCAAGGTTTGAGGTTCTGGCGAAAGAGCTGGAGGAATTACGGACAGCCGGGAAACAGGAGGAAGAAGAAGAATTCCTGCAAATAGCTGCCGATCTGCGTGATGAAATATCTGATCTCAGGACCACTCTCGAAGAGCCTCAGGTAGAGGAGGAAGCAGGGGGAGAAGGACCGGTTTTCCTCGGATTTTTTGATATTAATGCAGGTGATTTTACTGAAAGGGAGAATCCCTGGGCGATAGGGCCATTTGAGCTGGATCTGGAATACGCATACGGTGAGAATTTTGCCGGAGCCGGTGCATTTGTTTTTGAAGACGGCGCTGCTGATGTGGGTGTAGCATTTATTGACTATCACCAGTACGATACCAATATCGCTGCACGTGGTAGAATATTTTATGAACCGGGATTTCATGTTCAGGTCGGAGCATTTGATATCCCTTTTGGTCTTGATTATCTGTTTTATGCTACTCCTGACAGACAAACTATCACAGGGCCGTTAACCACAGATTTTATTTTTGACGGCGGTTGGGGTGACATAGGAATGAGGTTTTACGGAACTCATAATTATCTGGACATTTCTGTTTTTGCCGTAAACGGTTTTGATCCGGGATATGCTGCCGGAGGCAGACTGGGTTTTTCCCCTCTTAGAGATCCGTTCAGAATGCATAGAGAATCACCGACCGATGTAATACAGCTTGGTGTTTCATATGCTGTTGACCTCTCACCGACAAACGAAAAGGAAACTACTGTTCTGGGTTTTGATGTGGAATCTGTAACCGAACTTTATGAAGTGCGCGGGGAATATCTCAAGAAGGAAAATGTACTGGATAATACTGAAATAACAGGATTTTATGGGCTGCTTAAAGTTAACATACCTACATATCCTTTGTATGCGACAATTAATTATGACTTAATAAAACCTGATGAAAATCTGAAAGTTAAACGGATGCTGTTCGGTTTGACCTATGAGATAGCCGAATATTCTGTTCTGAAGTTTGAAATATCCAATTTTATTGATGATAATTTCTTCGAGTTAGATGAAGAATTAAATAAAAAAGTGTTTTCAACAAAACTTGTATTAAGCTTTTAGAGGTGAAAAATGAAAATACATTATAGTAAATATTTAAAAGTGATATTGCCTATTTTTGTTGTTCTTTTACTGGTTGGATTGGGATTTACAAAGGCAGATAATCCTCATAAAGAACTGTCAAATCCCGAAAAATGTACAAACTGCCATGTCGAAAAACCGGATATGGAACCGGGTGAAGTGTACACTTTCAAACAAGTACCTTTAAAAGAAAACATTACGGAATTCTGTACAGAGTGCCATGAATACGGCGAGAGAAGTCACCCGACAGATATCGAAGCGACTTTTGAAGTTCCTGAAGATCTTCCGACAATGGGAAATTACGTAACATGTTCGACCTGTCATTATCCGCATGGCAGCTGGGAATCAGATAAAAGGTATGTTTCTTCGAATGCCTTAAATAAGTTAGGCGGACTCTTTTCAAGGAAAAAAACCTATCAGACTTTTTTCCTTAGAAGGGCGAATTCAAGCGGCGAACTATGTTTAACCTGCCACACCAAATAAATTGAGGGAGGAAATAATGTCACAGGATCAGAAATTTAAAAAAAGATCATATTTTATACAGAAAGAGTTTCAGACCAAAATGATCGTACAATTCATCTTACTTTTAGTCGTAATGGCTTTTATATCATCCGTTAGCTTATACTTTCTTGCCGACAGCGAACTTGAATCAAGTTATTTCGCTGCCCACAGCACAATAGAGAGTATGCGTTCGGCCTTACTGCCGGCAATTCTTATTACAAATTTTATCAGTGTATTGATCATTGCGGTTGTTACCGGCTATTTCGTTCTGCTTTCAAGTCATAAAATTGCAGGACCGCTTTATAAAGTGGAAAAAGTCATTAAGGAGATCGCTGCGGGGAATCTGAGTATTGACGCCAAGCTGAGAAAAGACGACCAGCTTAAAAACCTTGCCGATTCCCTGGATAATATGCTTAAGGAACTTTCAGGCAAGCTGCAGAACATCAAATCAATTTCTTCGGATATGTCAAAGATCGACAATGAGATACAAGGTATTAAGGGAAAGAAGGATTTTTCGGAAGCAGATATTGACAAGATCCATCAGCAGCTGAAAGATGATAAAGCTAAACTGGATGCTGAGCTGGAAAAATTCAAATTACAATAATTTGTAAAACACTAATATAAATGAATTAATAAAAGGGAGACTTATCATGAAATGGACAATCGGAAGAAAAATGAGTGCAGGATTTGGTGCCTGTGTATTAATAATCATTTTTCTGGTGACTTTTAATTACACCCGTTTAAATGACCTGCGAGGACTTCAGGACGAAGGAGCACAGCGTGGGGAGGATGCTGTACTCCTGACCAGGGCATCGGGAGTTGGATTTCAGATGTATCAGGTTGTCGCTGATGCACAGATCAACAGAGATCTTGAGACATCTCAGCAGTTGTGGGATGATATTAAATCAATAGGCAACCTGACAATGGATACTATTGATGAGCTGGCAGATACTGAAGAGGAGATCAGGCTCGCAGCGGAAGCCCGGGGAGTATTTAACGATATAGTAAAGCTGTTTGAAGATGAGATGTGGCCCCGCCTTGAAAGTGCGGAGGACATTCAGACCGAAATGGAGATCCGTGACCTTGACGGTCAGATAGATGCGAAGGTTAATGAACTGCAGACGCCGCTCGCGACTATTTCTTCATCACTGGATGATGAAATGACAGAAGCTGATACGTTATTTGACGAAACAGCTTCGAGCCTGGTGACGATCAGTATGGTGCTTGGGGTAATTGCCGTAATAATAGCGGTACTGGTTGCTGTTTTTATTACCCGTGCGATAACAGGTCCTGTCACTAAAGCATCCTGGATGATAGGTGAAATGGGTAACGGGCATCTTGGTAACCGCCTTAATATGAAATCAAAGGATGAGATAGGCGATATGGCAAGAGCTATGGACGGATTTGCAGATGATCTTCAGAATCTGGTTGTTGCCGCATTAGTTGAGATTTCAAAAGGTAATGTGGATGTTCCTATTCAGCCGAAAGACGAGGATGATGAGATCGGACCGGCACTGTTAAAGACCAAGGAATCCATAAAAGCCCTTGTTGATGAAGGATTAATGCTTTCAAAAGCTGCTGAGGACGGACATTTGAAGACACGCGGTGATCTGGATAAGTTTGAAGGTGCCTTTAGAGAGGTTATAAACGGATTTAACGAGACTATAGAAAATATTCTCAGACCTGTTAATGAAGCGGTAGAGTGTCTTGCTGAAATGGCTCAGGGTAACCTTGAGGTTTCTGTAACAGGTGATTATAAAGGTGACCATGCAGTTATGAAAGAGGCGCTGAACACTACGCTTGACGCACTTAATGATATTTTATCCCAGGTAGCACAATCATCAGATCAGGTTACATCGGGTTCAGGACAGGTATCGAGCGCAAGCCAGTCATTAAGCCAGGGCGCCACCGAACAGGCAAGTTCTCTTGAGGAAATTTCTTCATCCATGCAGGAGATCGGTTCACAGACAAAATTGAATGCAGAAAATGCCGATCAGGCGAATAAACTGTCAACAACTGCCCGCAGCAGCGCCGAAGAAGGAAACCGGCAGATGGATGAAATGAATAATGCGATGGAAGAAATAAATAAATCCAGCCAGGAGATAAAGAAAGTTATTAAAGTTATCGATGAGATCGCTTTCCAGACCAACCTGCTTGCTTTGAACGCTGCAGTTGAAGCTGCCAGAGCAGGTGTACACGGTAAAGGATTTGCTGTTGTTGCAGATGAAGTAAGAAATCTTGCTCAGAGGAGTGCTGAAGCTGCACGAGAAACGACAGACCTGATCGAAGGTTCAGCCAAAAAGGTTGAGACAGGTACTAAGCTTGCAACAGACACTGCTAAATCACTGGAAGAGATCGTAAGCGGGGTGACCAAAGTAACTGATCTGGTTGGTGAGATCGCTTCGGCCTCGAATGAACAATCTCAGGGTATAAGTCAGACTAATGAGGGATTGTCACAGGTTGAACAGGTTACACAACAGGTTGCAGCGAATGCGGAAGAGACCGCCTCGGCTTCGGAAGAATTGTCAAGTCAGGCAGTTGAACTGAAGAACATGGTCAGCCAGTTCAAGTTAAGACAATTAACCGGAGGCACTTCAAAGAGATTACCTGAGACCTCACGTGTTGGGGGAGGGGATGATCATCTGGCATTACCTAAACGTCAGGGTAACGGAACGGATGCTGAAGGAACAGAAGCCGCAGACAAAAAGAAATCCTCTGACACCATCATTTCATTAGACGATGGCGATTTCAGTGATTTTTAATGGAATATCTTAAGTTTAAATTAATAAAGTGAATTCCGGACAGGCAGGTTTCGATTTCCTGCCTGTCCATATTTAGATAATTAATATTAGTTACTATTTAGTTTAACAATTGGGAGAATGTAATGAAAAGGTCAAATCGTGTTTTTCAAATCTTCATTGTTGCTCTGGCTTTTGTCACTGTAGCAAGTGTTGTCTCTGTCCAGGCTCAGTTGAAAGTCTACGGATATTTTGCAACAAGGTATGAGGATGTTTTTGGTGAGCCGTCATGGGATGGAACCAAGGTCGTTGAAGAAAGTATGGCCGGAGAATGGGCGACACAATCATTTAATCTAATGATGCAGCATCAGGTTTCTGACAAGATCAAAGTGTATGTTAATCTTGCAGGAGAAGACCTTGAGCTGAAGAACTACTGGGGTGAATACACCATGGGCAGGTTCGCAACATTGAGGATCGGTCAGACTTACAGGAAGTTCGGATTATATAACGAGATCCTTGACGCAGTTCCGACATATTATGGTATTGAACCTCCGGAGCTGTTTGACAGTGACCATCTGATCGTATCGCGTACTTCAACCGTAATGGTTCATGGCGCTATTCCTGGTGAAACAGGAGTTCTTAACTACAGTGTTTCAACCGACAACGGTGAAGGCGGAGCAACAGAGGATAATTTTCCTCTCGGTTTTGACATGAATTATAATTTCGGCGGCGGTGACCACAAGATTGGTATTTCAGGATACACTACCGGCGGTGCTACAACTTCTGACAAATCTGTTGGCGAAGGTTCTCCGAAAACCGGTGTTTTGCCGTGGATGGCTGAAGACGAATTTAACGTATTCGGTTTTTACGGAGAGACGTATGTCAACAATTTTACATTTCAGTTCGCTTTCTGGCAGGCAAGTCATAGTGCTCTGAGGGATCCGGGTTCAACTGTAACTATGCTTAATGGCGCAGGTCTGATAGCAGCTAAGCAAGCTCGTTTCTTAGTTGATGATACCGGCGGTATATCGGCAAATAATATTGACACAAACGGTGATTATGATGTTCAGACATGGTATTTCCGTTCAGGTTATTCTGTAGATACCGAAAAGGGTGAATTTGCACCTTATTTCCAGTGGGATTATTATAAGAATCCGGAGACGATCGGTTCAAAGAGTCTTGGTGGAGATAATGAGGCCGGTGTAGCAGATGACGGTATCTTTACTAAGGGAACAGCAGGAATAATCTTCAGACCTCAACCACAGATAGCCATAAAACTCGACGGAAGTATGCATTTCTATAAGTTTCACGGCGAGAATGTGAATTATCCTGAGGTACGTTTTGATATTTCTTATCTGTTCGGTGACTTTTAATTTTAATTATGTCGGAATAATTCATGTTAAGTATTAAATTATAAGGAAAAAATTATGAAAAAGGAAAGAAGTACAAAAATCATAGTGCTGACTTTTTTGACGATGGCTTTTATTATCATTGCAAACTTATCGAGTGCATTTGCACAGATTAGTGTAGTTGTTTCAAGTTCTTCTTCTAACACAGCGACGGCAGCTCAGCTCAAGGAGATGTTCTCCGGTTCAAGACTGACCTGGAAAGACGGAACAAAGATCCAGATCGCACATCAGCCTGATTCAGATACAGGCAAGCAATTCTATGATAAATTCATTGGCAAGACTGCAAATACCGTATTGAAAAAATGGACTAAGCTTAGTTTGTCCGGTCAAGCTAATGCCCCTGTTAAATGTGTAAATGATGATGATGTCAAAAAAGCAGTTGCTAAAGGGAAGAATATTGTCGGCTTTATCAAGACGAGTTCCCTGGATGGTACAGTAAAAGAGATCCATAAGATCAATAATTAGTTCTTTACAGTAATAAATAATTTTGCAAAGCTTTTTTTTCCTAAGCAGCGGTAAATAGAATTATACCGCTGCTTGGGGAAGATAGGGAATTATTATGTGTATTTTTGCTTTTAGAAAACAGAATAACAGTTATGTGAATATCAGACCTTCAATCGAAGCTTTTTATAGTTTTAATTTCGTAAGTAATCCAATTACCGGTATATGTGTATAACCTTTAAGAATTATGTGTGAGGGCGTATTAATGAGTAAACCGGATAATGAAGAGCTTCTATCAAAGGTGGAAGAATATAATTCAGTTAAAAAATATTGGAAGAAGATCGAAAAAGCCTTCAAGGAAAATGAAGCAAAACTGCGTGAGAATGAAGCACTTCTTCGTTTGACCCTCGAAAACACTCCGATCGGGATCGTAACAAATTTTGAAGACGGAAAATTCAGAACGGTTAATTCGTCATTCTGTGACATTATCGGCTATTCGGAAATAGAACTGCTTGGTATGTCCATCAGAGATATTACCCATCCTGACAGCTTTAATGAAGGTGAGAAAAATAGAAAAGAGTTGTTAGAAGGTAAAATTGAAAATTTCAAGGTTACAAAAAAGTATATTCGGAAAGACGGTGAGACCATCCTCTGCATTACCCGTGTTGGGATAGTCAGAGATCCATCGGACAAACTGCTTTTCACTGTTGGAGAAGTTGAAGATATTACTGACAAAGTACAAATGGAAAATGCACTCAGATATTCCGAGAGATCGCTTGACCTGATGATAAATTCGGCACCTGATATAATATACAGGCTTGATCAGGATGGTAATATAATTTTTATAAACAGCTCAATTAAAGAATACGGATATACTAAAGAAGAACTTGTTGGGAAAAGTATATTGGAAATTGTACATCCGGACGACAAGGAGAAAGCACTATACAGAATTAATGAACGCAGAACCGGTGACAGGAGCACAAAAGAATTCGAACTCCGATTATTAAGAAAGAATCATAACCTTTTTATTGTTGAAGACAAGTCAGTAGGATTAAAAGAGGAGGCTGTATTCTTAATAAACGCAGAAGGCCTCTATAATGCTTTTGATCCGGAGGGATCCGGTTTTGAAGGCACTCTTGGTGTAGCCAGAGACATTACTGAACGAAAAAAAACCGAAGTGATCCTGGAGGAACAGCGTCAGTTCTTCAGACAGGTGATCGATATAAATCCTCATTATATATTTGCCAAAAACAGGGATGGAAAATTTACTCTTGTTAATAAGGCTATGGCAAAATTATATGGGAAAAATGCGGAAGATCTTATAGGCAGAACTGAAGAGGAGTTTAATCCGGTAAAAGATGAAGTGGATCATTTTCAGAGAACTGACCGGGAGGTAATTGAATATAAAAAGGAACTGGAATTCCCAGAAGAAAAAATAACGGATTATTCAGGTAAAATAAGATATTTGAGGACTATTAAACGTCCAATAATCCAGAAGGATGGTTCTGTTGATCAGGTCCTAGGTGTTTCCGTTGATATTACGGATATTAAGAAAGTTGAAGATACACTGAAGGAGAAGGAAAAGCTGTTTAATGCCTTAATTGACAAGAGCCCTGCATTAATATTTATGAAAGATCCGGATGGAAAGTATATTTTGACTAATAAGAAATTTGAAAAGGTTCTGAACAGATCGAAAGAAGAAATACTATATAAGACAGACAGGGAACTGTTTTCACAGGAAGTTGCCGATAGAATAGAAAAGACAGACAGGGATATGCTTGAAAATAAACTTCCGAACGAATCGGAAGGTGTTATACCTTTAGAAGGGAAAGAATACACCTATCTGACTATTAAATTTCCGCTTATCGATGAAGATGGACAAGTATATGCTATTTGCGGAATATCTACGGATATTTCCGAGAGAAAAACCTCTGAGTATGCTCTTCAAGAGAGCGAACAGAAATTTCGTGACCTTGTCAATCTGCTTCCCCAAACGGTTTTTGAAACAGATCTGAATGGTAATCTGACATTTGCTAATAATTATGCTTTTGAATTATTCGGATATGAATATAAAGATTTTGAGAAAGGTCTCAACATTTTCAGCTTTATTATTCCGGAGCAGCGTGAACTGGCACAAAAAAACATTTTCCAGGTCATCAAGGGTGAAAGAAAAGAAATATCAAAAGAATACTCTTTGATCAAGGCAGATGGAAGTACTGTCCGTGCGATCATTTATTCCACACCTGTTTTCAGAAATAAGCAGCCCGTCGGTTTAAGAGGCATACTTGTTGATATCGAGGACAGAATAAGAACCGAGGAAGCACTCGAACAGAGTGAAGAAAAATTCCGACTTTCTTTTAAAACGAATCCGGATGCGATCAGCATTAGTAAGATGGATGGTATTTTTATAGAGATAAATGAAGGATTTACAAGTTTAACAGGTTATACTGAAGAAGATGTGATAGGAAAAAGTTCTATTGATCTGAATATCTGGGATAGGAAACAGGATAGAGAATTATTGGTAAACAAGTTGAAGTATGCGGGTAAGATCTCAAATTTTGAAACGGTTTTCCTTAATAAAAGCGGTGAAAAAAGAATATGTATAATGTCTTCAAGCATAATTAATATTAACGACGAACCTCACTTACTTTCTATTACCAAAGATATAACCGAAAGTAAAAAAGCTCTTGAAGAGAAGCACCGGTTGGAAAGGCAATTTCATCAGGCACAAAAAATGGAGTCAATCGGAAGATTGGCAGGCGGAATTGCTCACGATTTCAATAATATTTTGACAAGTATTATGGGTTATTCGGAATTGCTGAAGATGAAATTTTCTGATGAAGGAACGATTGAAGGGCAGGCAGCATCAGTAATATTGAAAGGCACTGAACGGGCAGCGCATTTGACAAAACAATTACTCGGATTTGCGAGGTCAGGAAAATTTGAACAGAAACCTTTAAACCTGAATAATATTATACAGGACACTCTAAAAGTTGCAGAGAAAATTTTTGAGAAAAAGATCATCTTAAAAGAAGATTACCAAAAAGACTTGAATAATATAATAGGTGACAGTAATCAACTTGATCAGGTTCTTACAAATCTTTTTATAAATGCAAAAGATGCGATGCCGGACGGTGGGGAATTATTTATAAAAACCGAAAATATTCTGATAAATGAGAGCTACGAAGAATACTACTCGGAAATGATAAATGGAGATTATATTAAGATATTAGTTAAAGATACAGGTACCGGTATTTCAAAAGATAATATGGATCATATTTTTGAACCTTTCTATACCACAAAGGAAAAGGGTAAAGGGACAGGACTTGGATTAGCATCCGTATATGGAATAGTTAAGAATCATGCCGGTTATATTTATTGCCAAAGTGTTCCGGGGAAAGGTACGGAATTCAGCTTATATTTTCCAATAACTGACAAAAAATCCAAAACTGAAATTAGTGCTGTTGAACTGAAAGAAGGTAACGAAACCATCCTGATAGTTGATGATGAGGAAAATGTCAGAAATTTGGGCAGAGATATACTAACTAATCTTGGTTATAATATTATCACCGCAGAAGACGGGTATGAAGCAATTCGGATATTTAAAGATAAATTCAAAACAATTGATCTGGTTATTCTGGATATGATAATGCCGAAATTAGATGGTAAAGATACATTTCGGGAGTTGAAGAAAATTGATCAGGATGTTGCAGTAGTATTATCAAGCGGTTACAGCAAAAAGGATCAATCCGAGGAAATAATAAATTCAGGGATCAAAGGATTCCTTCAAAAACCATTCAGGATCCATGAAATATCGGAAATGATAAATAAATCATTAAATTAGTTGTCTGAAACCTGTAAAATATATTATAAATGAAATAGCGCTGATTCAGCGCTATTTTTTTTTGGTGTATAAATAGAGTTGGACAATTTGATTTTTTATAGTATTATAATATATAAACTCAATTTTTAGGCTCAATTGTCAGCGAACAGAATATTATGGATGAAAGTATTAGACCATTCTTATATCATAAAATAGATTTTATTACTATTGCAGCCTCATTTTTCGTTGTTGCCTTTATTTTAAGCCTGGTTTCTTCCATTTTGATAAGGTTTATCTATAATAAGTATAATAATATCAAATTAACGAGCAGCTACAGCGGAGCTTATGCAGCAGAAACCATTCTAAGGAACAGCGGTCTTGATAACATAAAAGTTGAAGTTACCGATGATTATTTGGGTGATCATTATGATTCGAAAAATAAAAAGGTGTTATTATCTGAAGGTAATTTTAACGGTAAAACAATCTCTGCTTTGGGCATTTCCGCTCATGAATGCGGACATGCTATCCACCATTCAATGTATCCGAATTTGTACAAATTCAGCTTATTTATACCTGTGATGAATAATTATGGATCAAAGGTGATTTTAGCGATAATGCTGTTAGGATTGTTTTCTCAACTCTCTATATTTGGTATGAGTTTTCTTATGTTAGGTCTGGTATTGTTTATTTTCTTAATGTTAGTGACTTTGTTGAATTTTCCTCTTGAGATCATTGCAAGTAAGTTGGCGCTAAAAAATCTTAAGGAAAATAATTTGATCCCGGTGGAAAAAGAGGAAGGAGTTATAAAAGTCTTAAGAATTGCCTCATTAGTATATTTTACTTCGATTTTTCTGCAGATTTTTCAATTACTGAAATTCTTATTTAGTGAGAAAAAGGACCGCTCAGCCGTAAAAGATAATTGATCGATGATGTTTTATCTAAACTAAATCCCGGCTTACTATTTTGAGAAGAAAAATGCTTCTATTAAGATCCCGGCTATTAAAGCATTCGTAACAATTAATAGAAAAAAGATAAGGATCTTGCTTAATACCGGATTAGGTTCTTTTTCCATAATTTATCTTCCTTAAGAATTATTTATTGATTATTGATAATATTTTTGTTCTGAATACAATCAGAACACGCTCACACGTCCTCATAGGACAAAAGAAAAAGCACCAGGGATTTCTGATAATAAGAGATAAGATCAATACTACAAATAACAGAAACCACTGAAGGAACGTACCGTTCAGAGAAAAGATCGCTCCAAACGGTTCATAACTTGCCAGACCGGGCTGAGCAAATATCAATGCTGCCGTCAATGCAGTAAATGCAAAGAAATTCCTTGACCGGTTAAGTGTTATAACTGCCCATTGAGGAAGTTTAAATCCCGATCCACCGATTATACCGATACATCTCTGTGCCGCCCTGAAAGGACAGACATGTGTGCAATAGATACTTTTTCCAAATAATAATATAGTGATAACAAAACCGCCTATTAATATATACCAGTAAATACCTGTATTCAGATCAGGGAAGTATCCCATTAAAAACGTTGATATCTTTGTAAACGTAATCGGTGAATTCTCCCAGAAACCGATAAAGATCAGGCTTGTGATCTGACACATCCATCTCAGCCATTCTGTTATCTTATGCTTTATATATATGGATGAAATTCCAGCCGCGAAAAGTAATAGTATCAGAATTTCCATAGATCCGAATTCAAATGGTTTACGAGGCAGAGGAAGTTCTTTCCCGAAGTTCTTTATTGTGACTTCTGAGATCGCTTTTTTTATACTTTCGACAATTGCATCTGATGTTTTTGTAGCGCCGGTTATCCCGACAACATCATTATAGTCATAATCAGCAGAGTCGAAATTTTTGTTGATCAGAGAATTCAGAAAATCAGATGATCTTACCATTCTGAAGAATACAGGTGTTTCTTTCTGCTGTATTATTTTTGAATTTAATATTATGCCCGATGTATCAACGGCAGCAATAACGATAAGCGGGCCTCCGTAACCGTTGGATTCACCGGAAGCAGCCCAGCCTAACAGATTGTCTTGAGAGTCATATACATAATAAATACCGTTATCCGGTGTGATCAGATCAGAGGAAGGGATAATTTCTTTGATATGAGGTTTCAGGTCCGGTTCCGAATTTATTTTTCCGATCCAGAATGATATACATAAGACAGCAAATACCAAAAAGTAGAATAATCGTATAAATAGAGTATTTTTACTTCTCAAAAGTTTTTGCTCCGCCATTAATTAACCGCCAGAAACCGGCACCCGAGATTATTGTAATAATTCCGAAAAGGACACCGCCTTTTACCGCAGCGTTTACTTCATTTTCGCCCAGACTTGTTGTAATAAAGGCAATAGTAAAGCCGAACAGAAGAAGCCAAACAACAAACACGATCCATTTCCAGTACGGCATGGGCGTGTTCCTGTCTTTCATCCAGACCTTAAAACCCAGAATTACTAAACAGAATGCTATGCCTTCAAGAAACCAGAAAAATCCACTGTTGAAAAAATCCATAATCTTCTCCTTTAAATGTCAATGAAATCTTCAGTTCTTAACCACCATGGAGGTTTTCTGTATGAGGCATTGTCTCCTCCCAGAGAGGGGATATAGTACTTCTCAGGATCAGGCCCCTTGTAAAACTGTTTCTGTAATTCCGTTAATACGCCGTCTGCTAATCCTGTCGGATCATGCAGTGAAACCTTAAACGCTGTTTTATGCAGCCAGTTAGCTTTTCTTGTGTAGGGGCAAACTGCGATACAAATTCTGCATCCCATGCTTCCTATTGTTGAATTCCAGAAATTATTGCATTTCGATGCATTCAATGCATATCTTTTATAACCTCTGATTTCGACTTTATCTCCTGTTGTAATCGCTCCGCTAGGGCAGTTGTCAGCACATATTTTGCATGTTTTGCAGAAATCCTGTACACCAATATCAATAGGTTTATCCGGTTTCATCGGCAAATTGGTTGTTATGATAGCAGGTCTGAAATTACAACCGAGTTCCGGTGTAATAACTACTGAATGTCTGCCCTGTTCGCCGATTCCTGCATCCACTAAAATAGGCGGGGCCATAAGATCATAGCTATTGCCCGGAGTATGAATTCTTGCAGCAAATCCCAATCGTTTAATGAATGCTTCAACCCTCGCAGCAACAATTCTTGACCGTGAGTAGGCATCATTTGATGTCCCGTAAGTCGGATTTGCATACATTGGATCCCATGACATGGGTGTTCCGACAACGATCGCATATTCCCAGTGTTTCGGTACTTCCAGGGGCTCATCCACTTCAAATCCCCTTCCCGGATTAGTATGCAGATATACCCAGTCGGGATTCAGTTTTGTTATCCTGACTAAAGTAGAACCAAGTTCATGGGCGATCTTTTTGATTAGTTTTGATGTTTTTTCGGGATCTTTTAATTTAACCGGTTCAGAGGCACTGCCCATTCGTCTTCTTGGAAAATCGGAAACATCCGGAGGCTGATTTGGGGTTCTTGGAGAAACAGCTCCCATTGCATCCGACCATGCTAAAGCGATAAGATACTTGTCGCTGTATTTTCTTGAATCTTCGCGCAGTTTTGGCTGAATTTCTGTCATATTTATTCTGTCAAGCTCAAAATCTTCAGGGTGTTTATTGTAATGTGCCTGAAGGAGTTCATCCATATCGCTGATCTGTGCTCCATCTCGGTACTGGCGTGAAAAACGGGGTCTTCTGTTAAAAAGGTTTTCTACTCTTGCATCCGGTCTGCTGGTAGGTCCAACCTTCTCATAAGTTGGTTTATCCTTCTCCCATTTTGACCTGTTGAATGACTGGTTTAAACCTTCATATGTCTGCCAGCCAAGATAGGTATTAGGATCTTTTGCATTGGCGTATCCAAATAATCCCAATCCGGTCCCTCCTAAAACTGCTCCGGCCGCACCTGAAGCTTTCAGAAATTGCCTTCTGTTGAAATTCTGATCTGAATCGGATTTGCTCATATATCCTCCATATGTAATATGGAATTAATTTTAGTCATCTATAATATTAGAATTTATACATAAACTCAAGTATTAATTCTAAAATTTTATTAATTCTTAATGTCGAAATTGTTATATTATGTAATAAAAACAATAAGACACTCTCCAAATGAATAAGATCAACAGAAGAAAATTTGTAAAGTATTCTCTGGTTTCAGCAATTGGGGCAGCGGGATTATACAGCGGTTTAACGTTGCTTGATACTTTGAAGATCGGGGAGAAACCTGTCTTCGAAAGAACTGTTTTTTCTCTCGGTACAGACGTATCCATAAAAATATTTGGAAAATACTCAAAGGATTTACCGCAGACTGCAGACCTTGCCTTTAGAGAGATAGAATTGATTGATGACCTGATGAGCGTATTCAAGCAAAATAGTGATATCACAAGACTGAATATTAATGCGGGCAGAAAAGAAATGTCAGTTGATCAAAGAGTCATCGATGTTATCGTATTTTCAAAGTTAATATCAGAAAAAAGCAGCGGTGTATTTGATCTAACTGTTCTGCCTTTGCTTGAGTTGTATGGATTAAGAGGTTCGTCCAGTGGGGAAGATATTTCTCTGCGATCAAAAATATTACTGTCCGATATTGATTACAGAAGATTAGAGTTCGATAAGGATAGAGCCGTTGCGGCTATTTCCTCGGAAAGAACCCGGATAGATCTTGGCGGAATCGCCAAAGGGTATGCTGTTGACCGGGCTGCTTCAATATTAAAGAACAGAGGAATCGAGAAAGCTGTAATTAATGCCGGCGGGGATATTTATGCGATAGGAGCACCGGATAATTCAGAAGGATGGCCGATCGGCATACAGCATCCGTTACATGAAAACAGGATTGCCGCAAAGATATACATAAAGGATCAGAGTATTGCCACATCAGGAAATTATGAAAAATCTGTGATCATTGATAATAAGAAATATGGTCACCTTGTAGATCCGAAATATGGATTTATGGAAACTTCTCTTTTGAGCTCTACTGTAATAGCTCCTGCAGCAATGACCTCCGACGCATTGTCCACAACCTCGTTTTTAATGAACAGGAATGATGGAAAATCCTTTGTTGATGATTATCAAGACTGTGGAAGTGTGTTTATATCGAAGCCGGCTGATGAACTTGAAATAACCTTTAGCCAATCGGTAAAGATCGAAAAAGTTTAATATGATCTTGTATAATAAAATCGAATATATTCATCCAATTTATATTGCACCTGCCCGATAATTTCAGTATATTCCCAGTCCATCTCTTAAATGAGATAGTTTTTTGGTATGTGAAGAAGAGACGGAGGAATTGAGTTGGCATATCGTGGCACAGCGAGACAGTTACTGGATAAATTTGGTGTTGATGTCGGTTCAAGAATAATACTGCATTCCTATAAAGGCCCCTACGAAGGTATTGTTATGCCGAGATCAGAACTCGGTGATGAATACCATCTTGTGTTAAAATTAATTAACGGTTACAATATTGGGATAAAGGTCGACGGAAGCGAAAAAATTGATAATCTGAAGGTTTTCAGTGAAGTAGGTTCCTACCGGAAAAAAAGTGCTGAATTTGACGAGAATAAACTTACCTTTTCAATTCTTCATACAGGCGGTACGATAGCATCACGGGTTGATTATAATACCGGCGGAGTAGTTCCGGCATTCACACCTGAAGAAATACTCGAACTTTTCCCGGAACTGGAGAAGGTGGGAAATTTCCGGGCAATAATGGTTTCGAATATGTTCTCTGAGGATATTGAATATGAACATATCGTAAGTCTTGGGCAGAGTATAAAAGAGGAGCTGGAAAACGGTACAGAAGGAGTGATAATTACACATGGAACAGATACCATGCATATTACTTCGGCTGCGTTGTCATTCATTGCACAGGACCTTCCTATCCCGGCGATTCTCGTCGGATCACAGAGGTCAAGTGACAGGGGTTCAAGTGATGCCAAGATGAATCTTTTGAGCGCCGCTTTTTTTGCTACGAGAGCGGATTTTTCAGGTGTTGGATTATGCATGCATGAGTCAATGGCTGATGAAGCCTGCCTTATTCATCAGGGTACAAAAGTAAAAAAGCTGCATTCGTCCAGAAGAGATTCTTTCAGAAGTGTGAACCAGACTCCTATAGCACGTGTCTGGAAAGACGGTAAAGCGGAATTTTTAAGAGATGACTACAAAAAGCGTGACAGTAACAGAAAACCGAAGTTCTATTTCAATTTTGAAGAAAAAGTTGCATTGGTAAAAACTTATCCGGGATTTCATCCTGATATAATCAGACATTTTACTGAAAATAATTACCGGGGAATCGTTTTTGAGGGTACCGGATTAGGTCATATACCTGTTAATTGTCATGATGAACATTCGATCATTCACTCGGATATTTTGAAAGCCGTTGGAGATTTTATAAATAACGGCGGAACAGTAATTATGACATCGGCTTCTTTATTCGGCAGAGTAAATATGAATGTTTATTCAACAGGAAGATATTTACAGAGTATCGGGGTGATCCCCGGCGGTGATATGCTCAGTGAAGTGGCATTAGTAAAACTCAAGTGGATATTAGGACAGACCAATGATCAGAAGGAAGCCAGAGAGATGGTACTGACTGATTATGCAGGGGAGATATCCGAGAGAACAACATCTAATTTTTTCTATTCACAATTTCAATAACATACATGGAAGATCTGAATTACAAAGATATCGGTTTCAAAGGCGGAATCGAGATACATCAGCAGATAAATACAAGAAAACTTTTCTGCGAATGTCCGACACGTGTCCGCATCGAAGAGCCTGATGATATGACAAAACGAAAACTGCATGCTGTGGCATCTGAAATGGGTGAATATGATCCGGCTGCTCTTCATGAAGTACACAGGGATAGAACATTCTATTATCAGAGTTACAGGGATTCGGTTTGTCTGGTAGAACTTGATGAAGAACCTCCTCATCCTGTAAACAAAAATGCACTTGAAGTAGTTCTGCAGGCGGGACTTACCCTGAATGCACGGGTGGTTGATGAAATACAGGTTATGCGTAAAACGGTGATAGACGGATCAAATACGGCAGGTTTTCAGAGAACAATGCTTGTCTGTACCGACGGAAAGATAGATACTGATGAAGGTGAAGTTTTCCTTCAGTATTTCTGTCTTGAGGAAGATGCGGCAAGAATAATTGAAACGAACGACAGGGAAGTCATATTCCGCCTTGACCGTCTGGGTATACCGCTGCTTGAAATTGTAACAGGGCCGGTTTTTGTTTCACCCAAACAGGCTGGTGAAGTTGCCGATAAATTAGGCCATATAATTAGGGCTCTTAATGTAAGGCGGGGTATCGGAAGTATAAGGCAGGATGTTAATGTATCAACAAAATTCGGTACCCGTATTGAGATAAAGGGTGTTCAGAAGCACCGTATGATCCCTGTTATCATGAAATATGAAGCGAAGAGACAGAAATCACTTTTTGAGATCGGAGAAGAGTTAAGAAATTTAAGGTCCAAGTTCACGCCTGCTGAATTCAAGGAAAATACCTTTAACATAACTGATGCACTGAAGAATACAAGTTTTCATACAATCAGGAAAATCATTGATAATAATGGAGAGATTTCTGCAATTAAGCTGCCTCAATTCAAAGGATATCTCAGCAGGGAACTGTGTCCGAATAAAAGGCTGGGGACAGAATTTAAAGAGAGAATTCTGACATTAGGCATTAAAGGAGTAGTCCATTCCGATGAAGACCTGGAAAAATATGAATTTTCTGAAAATGAACTTTTTGCAGTCAGGACTTTATTAAACCTGACAGATGAAGATGCTTTCCTTTTTTTTGCATGTAAAAAAGAGATCACTAACAAAGCATTATCGGAATTATATATCAGGATAAACCAGTGTTTTGACGGTGTGCCGAAGGAATCAAGACGGGCATTGAAGGATGGAAATACACAATATATGCGCCCTCTTCCCGGAGATGCCAGGATGTACCCTGAAACCGATATTCCTCCTGTAAGAATGGCGAAAGAATATGTAAATAAAGTCCGGCAGGAGCTTCCGGATATTCCTGAAATGAACTATGAAGAATTATCAAATAAATACGGTCTTGCTTTGAGCGATCTGAGAAAAATATCGGGTAATATTAATTCTTTGATCTATGGAATTGAAGAACTTAAGCTGAAACCTAATGTAGTATGCAATATTTTGTCGAATAATATAATTGAAAAAGGTATGAATAATGGTTCGGATTTTAAACCGGACACTCTGAATAATATGTTGAAAGCATTAAAAGAGGGGAAGATCGTTAACGAGGCAGTACCTGAGGTTTTAGAAAAATTGCATGATGGTATCTTGATTGATAATATTATAGATGACCTTACAAAAAAGACAATTGATATTGATAAAGAGATCAAAACCGTGATAAATTCAAACAGGCCTCTTCTTGAAAATCCAAAAGCACATGCTATTTTAATGGGAAAAGTAATGCAGAAGGTCAGAGGCAGAATTGACGGCGCTGCAATTTCAAAAAAATTACAGATACTTTTAGATAAGGAAATTTCGGATAAATAGTGGATCCAAAACAGTTTTTGCATATAGTTAGAAAATTATGGAGATATAAATCATGAGTGAGTACGATATTGAACTCAGCCCGAATAAAATAGTCAGATATCTGGGTATTAAGCCTGACGAATTTACAAAATATGATCTGATAAGGTATATTGAAGAAAACAATATAGAGATGGTGAATTTCAGATATGTTGCGGGAGACAGAAAATTAAAGACTCTGAATTTTATCATCACTTCAAAAACCCAACTTGACAGACTCTTGAGTGCAGGGGAAAGAGTTGATGGATCCAGTCTTTTTTCATATGTGGATGCCGGATCAAGTGATCTTTATGTAATACCGAGATATAAAACAGCTTTTGTTAATCCATTTTCCGAGATCCCTGCGGTTGATGTGTTATGTTCATTCTACACTATGGATGGAAAACCTCTTCCCAGCTCGCCTGAGAATGTGCTGAAAAAAGCACATAGTGTACTGAAAAAGGAAACCGGTTACAGCCTGGAAGCAATGGGAGAGCTTGAGTATTATGTTTTATCAGAAAAACATGATATTTATCCGGTCAAACCACAAGAGGGTTATCATGAATCAGCCCCGTTTGTAAAATGGGAAGATTTCAGATGTGAGGCAATGAAAGCAATTGCCTCAACCGGAGGTAAAATAAAATACGGGCATTCTGAAGTTGGAGGATTCAGAAATGATGAATATGACATGGAACAGCATGAAATCGAATTTCAGCCTGTTCCTTTAGAGGAGGCTGCAGATCAGATCGTAATTGCCAAATGGATATTAAGAATGCTTGGTAAAAAATATGGTGTAACGGTTAGTTTTGCTCCCAAAATCTCCGTCGGCCATGCCGGAAGCGGTTTGCACATTCACTCCAGGCTTGTTAAAGAAGGTGAGAATGTTATGATAAAAAATAATGAACTTACTGATGATGCGAAAAGACTGATCTCCGGATATCTTGAATTAGCGCCATCATTGACAGCTTTTGGGAATACTATTCCGACTTCCTATTTGAGATTGGTTCCGGATCAGGAAGCTCCGACTAATATATGCTGGGGAGACCGGAACAGATCTGCTTTGGTCCGGATACCTTTAAGCTGGAACGGTTTAAATAATATGATCATAGATGAAAATCCGCTTGAAAAGGAACACTTTGAGGAAAATGGTGATTATCAGACCGTGGAATTCCGTGCATCCGATGGCTCTGCGGATATGCATTTTCTGCTGGCTGGAATGGCTGTTGCGGCAAGATATGCTTTGAAATTAGATAACGCACTGGAACTTGCTGAAAAGTACTATATAGATGTCAATATATTTAATGACGAAAATAAAAAAGTCCAGGAAAAATTACCTCATCTGCCTTCATCCTGCTGGGAATCTGCTGAGTGCCTTAAAAAACACAAGGCTTTATATCTGGAGAGTGGAGTTTTCTCAGAAGGATTGATCAATGGAATAATCGCCAAACTTAAATCTTATGATGACAAGAAATTAAGAGAGAGACTGTATAACAGACAGGATGAGGTCAAGCAGCTTGTAGACAGACTTATTCACTGCTCATAAGATATAAAAAAACCGGTTATTCACCGGCATATTTTTGGATAATATATATTATTATTACTGTTTAAATTCACTTATTCTTATTCGGCGGTTGATCCGCCGTTTTTATTTTCCTGTTCCCCGGTTATCTTATCCTCTTCCTGTTCCTCAGTTTTGTTATCTTCATCCAGTTTTTCGTCTTTAAGTGAAGCTTCTTTATAATTTTCAACAAGTTTGTTCATATCAAGGACATTGTATTTGGAATTTGCTACTACTATATCATTTTTTAATGTATACATACCTGTTATAAATGGCTGAGTTCTATCATAAGTAGTTTCTCTTATAGTGAGATTGTTGATCGCTTTTTTATTCTCTGTTTCCAGTGTTTTTTTGCCAAATCCGAATTCAATCAGAATAAAAGCACTTCCGCCGACATACATCAGTTTGAAATGCTTTTGAATTTCCTTTTCTAATGAGTTCTTAATATTTTCTAATTTAGTTATTTTAAACATTACTTCATTTGTTTTCTTTACCTCATCTTTGATCTTAGGATTATCTGGCATTCGTTTTGCCATGGCTTTTACCTTATCAGCTTTCTTTATGAGCCCATGGTTCTTTTCCTTTGTTTCATTAAGGATATTCACAACACCTTTCAGCTGTCTGTTCCAGTTCTCAAATTTTTCATTCTGAGTTACATCCACTCCCACAAGTATATCATTTTTTCCAAAAAGATACTTTGTCCATACACCGTATTTCGAGACAATTTTACATTCCTGAAGAATATGTGATTTTACAAAATCAGAATGAATTTCACAACCGCCGGTCGCCTCTTTTTTAATCTCAATATATTTTGACTTGATCCTTCTTGTGCCGTTTATAAATCCGGTTTTTATATGATCAGCCATAATCGGCAGATCACTTGTTCCGACAATACCCCTGTTTACTTCCAGAGATTTAGCTTTTACCTTTGCATCACCCAAAGTACCCATTATCTTTATGTCTCTGCACTGGACAGTAAAACCGTTTTTTACATCTCCCGGAACTATAAGTTCAATATCAGCATCCAATGGTAAAATTATAGATCCGGTCTTTAAACCGACATCGTTTTCCAATGTTATGATATTTTTCACATTAAAACTGCCTTCTATTCTTTCCAAGGCACCGTCAATTGAAGCAAACAGGCAGTTATCTCTAACATATGTGTTATTACCGGACAAAAGCTTCCATGAGACATCAGTTCCGAATAATCCGGGGATCTCTTTTCCGGAAACTGAAAAGCCACTCTCTCCCTGCGTGGGCGGGATTCTTTTAAGTATCAATTGATCTTTTCTTACAAGTGTCAGAAAATCTTCTCTTACACCGTAATGATCTACCTTAATATCTTTATTAACACCTTTATCAAAAGAGGATCTTTCCTTCTTTTTTGTAATGAGTTTGATTTTGGCGTTATCGCCTTTTTTAGGCGGGATTACCGAAGCTATCTGGTATTTTCTGTTAAAGAGCTTATCTCTGCAGATTTGTTTGAGGACTTTTTCATTAATACCTTTATATACTCCGATCTTGTTCAATGAATCTAACAACTCTTCTATTACCGGACGAGCGCCATTCTCTTCATCTAATACTGTTATGAAGGCTTTCTTTTCATCCTTTGATATTTCTGGTATTATACTCATATAGATATATAAATAAATTTTCCTAAATGTACCTGAAAAACGGAATACAGAATATTCATATTTACAAGCAATTATTATACCAAATGCAGAAAATAAAAAATTGTATTGAAAAAAGCAATAATTTTGGAAAATTGTCGAAATAAATGGTTAATATCCAACAATCGGGGAAGATTTTTGTGCAATATTAATCAATTTAAGGGGATATGCATTCAGTATAGAAGGAGCATATATGTAGTTTATAAATTCTCGATTTCAATTTCGATCTCGGAAGGATCAATTCGGATCAGCCATATATCCTCTCCCTGATCCTTGTTTAATATGGAAGTATCCTTTGATACTTTCTTATTTACCTCAATGACTCTTCCGGAAAAAGGAGAGGGCAGTGTGTGTTCAACTCCGAATTGAGTAATTACCTTGCCGAATCCATGACCCTGTATTACTTTCTCTTTTTCTTTGATCAGCTCAATAATACTGATTTCCCTTATATTCTCAAGAAAATCCTCTTCAATACCAAAAGTGACAGAATAGTCTTTTTCTATCTTTGCCCAGGTGTGTTTTGGGATACAATATTTCTGACCGGGTTCATATTTAAATTCTTTTTGTGGTTTGGAGGTGGATTGAGTCTTTATCGCTTCTTTTTCGCCAATATGGATGGCTCTTTGTACAGAACCCCGCAGTTCTTCGCTTGTAAAGGGTTTTGCAATAAAATCAAAAGCTCCAATTCTTAAAGACTGCAATGCGGTTTTCATCGTTGCGTATCCTGTGAACATAATTATTCTTGCAGAAATCTCTTGATCTATGATATTTTTTAACAAAGTCATTCCGTCTATTCCAGGCATAACCAGGTCGGTGATAATAACGTCATAGCTTTTCTTTTTTGCAAGGTCAAATCCCTGCTCACCTGAAGAGGCTGTGTCAATAGAATATTTGTAAAATTCATCATTCTTTAAGATTTTTTTCACACCTAAAAGAACAACCTCTTCATCATCAATAACTAATATTCTGGCTTCTTTCTGCATTATTTCCCTTTTCTTATTTTATGTCACTACTTAAAGCCGGCAAAACTATATCTATCTCAGTACCTTCCCCGATCTTTGAATGTACTTTTATATCGCCTTTATGCATCTTTATTACATCCCAGCATATTGCTAAACCCAGACCATTGGTTTTACCATTTTTAGTTGAAAAAAATGGTTCAAAAATTCTTTCCATATCTAATTCCGGTATTCCCTTTCCGTTATCTTTTACTTTTATGTTTATTGAGTCATTGTTTTTCCCGTAATATGTTCTGACTTCAATATTACCGCCATCAGGCATAGCTTCGGCTGAGTTTATCATAAGGTTCAGGATTACCTGCTGCAGTTGACCTGCATCAGCAAGAACTTCCGGAGTATTTTCCTCAATATTCATATTGATATTAATATTGGCAAATTTTGCCTGCTTTTTCAACAATTCAATTGTTCTATGTATAACATCATTTATATCTATTGAAGAAAGATCAGGTTCATTCTGACGTGTAAAATCCAACAGATCTTTTACGATAGTCCTGCACCTTAACGTCTCTCTTTTGATAATTTCGTAGTCTTTTATATTCGGATCATCAGGATCAGCTTCTTCCAGGAGACCTTCGGTAAAGGCGAGTATTCCTGTTAACGGGTTATTTATCTCATGCGCAACACCTGATGCCAGTTTCCCCATTGATACCAGTTTCCCTGTCATAATAAGCTGTTTCTGAGTGCTTTTTAATTTGTCCTGCATAACATTAAATGCTGTTGCAAGCTCACCGAATTCTCCCTCTTCCTGAGGAATATTATGATCCAGATCCCCGTTTGCCACAAGCTTTGTTCCTGTGATAAGATCCCTGATAGGTCTCACTATCCACTTTCGTCTGAAGAACATTAAGACCAGAGCGACAAATGCTGCTATTAAAAGGGAATATATCAGTATTTTTGCATCTGATCTGTCTAATGCTTCAGAAATGTAATCGGTCGATATAACTATCTCTATGGCTCCCAGAACAATTTCATCCGGATCATGTGCATGACAATCACTCTCATAGCATTCTTCTGCAGTGTAAATTGGTACAATTGAATAAGCGAGATCATTCTCCTTATCATTAATATAGAGTTTTTCAGGATCCGGATAAGTGAGAGGACTGTCTTCATTTTGTATATGACAGCACGAACATTTTTTATCATCTAATCCGACTATATTCCTGTTATTACTGTCAGGAGCGGAATAAACAATTTCCCCGGAATGCTTTGCAAGATAAACGTTCTGTACCTCTTCCGATTTTGACAAGCTTAGTATTGCGTCGGCGATCTCTTCCGGACGATCCCCAAGCATGCTGTATCTCAATATCTGCCCTAATGATTGACTCAGGTTAGTTGTGCTGATCCTGTTTAATACGATCGCATCCTTGTAATGCTCTTTTTTACTGATATATAATAATGCTGCAATAGCAACTAATAATGCTATTGCTGACAGAACTGTCAGTTTAATTCCAATGTTTACTTTTGCTAATCTGTTTTTAATATTCATACTTAATTGGGATCCGGGAGGTCAGAAACAGCATCCCCCAGGTCATCTATCAGTTGGTCTATTCTTTCATAAAAATTTTTCGTATCCACTGAAAAATGCAATAGAGTATTATTCAGCTTATCGCTTATATACGGAAAAAGCTTTTTAAGATTGATAACTCTGTATTTCCAGAAAGCTGAAGCGTCACTTTCAGTCAGGCTCCATTTGACATGTTCAGGATAAGTATCCGTATTATACACTTCACGAAATGATCTTATCCCTTTTCCTAATATGAAATTTAATATATTCCCCAGGCTCCATATATCAAAATCAGAGTAATCCTGCTGAAGATCAAAATCGATCCACCGATAGCTCTTTGTATCTCTTTCAATAATAATATGATCATTTCTTATGTCACCGTGACAGTATCCGTTTTTGTGCAGATATCTGATCGCTTCAAAGCAGCCTATGATGTTTTTTAGTATCCATGGAACATCATTATAATAATATTCTTCATGCGGTTTGTCAATATCCATTATATATTCGTATATCGATGAGCCTTTTATGAATTCTATCACTCTAACGCAGTTTTCTTTTTCATCCCTTAAAGTAAAACCCTGCATAAATCTGCCATCACCTTTTACAAGGTCGAGAACCCTGGATTCTTTTTCAGGATCTCTGCAGCATCTGATCCGAAGAGGGCCGATATTTGCGATAAATTCTTCATGAAAGACCAGTTTGAGTATTTTATCTTTTCCGGATTCCAGGTCTATCGCTCGTTTTACCCAGAATTTAGGCTGATCCTGCAAACCGAATCTTGGTTCGTGTACATCTCCGCGAACAACAAATTCCCTGTTTTCCAGTCTCAATACCTGCCCACGATATATGTTCATGTATTCCGAAGTATCAGTAACTATTTCAATATTTCCGTACAGATTCCACGTAAGCAGTTCAGATATTCTGTTCCTGAGACGTTCCTGTTCCTTTATATTATCCATAATATCTGTTCTCGATTTGAATAATCAGCATTATCAGGGAGGATTGAATGTCTGTATGATAAATGAACGAGTTGCCGGCAGATCAAAGACATATGTATAAATCATCTTATCATACAACAGAATAATTAATATGAGTATGAGCTAACGGTCCCAATACCTATTACTTAAATATATAAAAATTATCTGAATGCGCAATTATTTTGTCATTTGTTTAACAGCGTATCACGTTCATTCAGGAATAATTCAAAAGATCTTTCCTGGAAATCTTTAATGGATATCTGATCTGCATCCACCTTTGACAGCAGGTTCTTCTGAGCCCTGTAATCGACATTATTTATACCTGCTTTGCTTTGTAGAAGTCTCCAGGCTTTTCTTCTTTCAATACAGAATAGGACCATCTGACGAGATATGGAATAATAGCTTATATTTGATCCTTCATCTTCATAGACAAAATAGACACCAAAATCAGGTATATATGATCTATGTTCTTTGTTAAAGAACCTTCTATGTACGACATCATCCTGAACAATCCGTATCAGCATATCATCAATATGAACTAATTTACTGATCTGGGTTTCTTTTATCTTTTTCAAATGTTTTCTGAATCTGGCTTCGGTAACGCACCAATTAGCAATTGTATATCTGTACGGTTCCTTTGAGATTTTGAATTTCGTTTCCCACCAGTCTCTGTCAATTGAAGGATTGCCTTTTAGATCAAATGTTTCCGGGAATGTCTCGCCCATTTTAGGATTAAATACAAACTCAGGTAATCCGCGTGAATCTCTGACCCTTTGCGCCTGGACTGTCGACATATCGTCACCGACACCATGTTCGGGCTGACAGGTCGAAAAACACTGAAGAAATGCTGTGCCTCTGTAATCGAGTGAGTCGAGGATCGCTCTGTAGAATTTTGGGGCATTAGCCATTGAAACTTGAGCGGCAAAGGGAGAACCATGACCTGATGTAAATGTCTCCGCAACATTCTTTTTCTCGATCAGTTTGCCCTGAGTCGCATCACCCATCTGGTTCATGTCATAACCGCCTAACATTACAGATGAATCGGAGTTCTGTCCTCCCGTATTGGAGTAAACCTGGGTGTCGAGCATCAGTATTTTGACATTAGGCCTGTTCTGCAGAATTACTTTTGAGACATTCTGATAACCGATATCTCCCATCCCGCCGTCACCGCCGACTGCCCAGGCTTTGGGCAGTTCAATAATTTCCTGAGTTGTCATCAAAGCGTCCGTGAAGTGAGTGTAATTAAAATAATCTTTATCGGTCATCGTTTCCGGATCTTCACCCGTAAGTTTGTCTGCCAATCTCTCGGGAATTACGGATCTTCTGGAATGATCCGTGATAAAACTTTCTCCAAACAGCCAGGATACAGTTACACCGTCCTGGAATAGAGAATTCATCCATGGATAGGGATGAGGATTGTTCGGAGGGGTGGAACCGTACACCGTGTTGCAGCCGGTATGAGCTCCCATAGCCATGACGGACATTCCATTGGCGAGACGCCCCTCGATAGTCTGCAAATCCTTATGATTAAATGCTTCAGTCCGCATAACAGTTACCAGGGCATCGATAATTTCCTGATCACTTATCTTGCCGTGATTTTTGATTCTTTCCGATGTATCATTTTCATCTTCTCCGCCTAATCCCATTATTATATGTGTAACTGCCCGAACGAAGAGATCATATTCCTTTTTAGCACCCGCTTTCATTTTTTCTAACAGCTCTTCACCTTTTTTATACAGAATATCCGCTTTTTGGCTTAGCCTGTCTGCTTTTGCATGATATAACGGACGCATAAATGCCTCTGTAATAGAATCGATAGCATGGAGAACGCTTTTTTCACCGCACCCGGCACAGGCTCCGTCGCCGGAGACCAGAGATTCGTAGCTGCTTCTTACCATCAAATGATTGCGCAGAGCGGCAGTTTTTGAATCCTGGGGATTTTCATTATCATAGAGTCCGAGGAATTTATTCGGTGTATCCGGCAGCAGGTCCATAAAAGAGATGGCAGACATATGCTCGGCGGTTAATTCGTCACTGTCCGGGACCATCCTTAATGCATCGTGATCCCCGCATTCCTTAACACATTCCGCACATCCTTTGCAAAGGTCTGAAACAAAAATTGAGAATAATCCCCCGCTTCCCGGATTCTTTTTCTCCAAAACCGAAAAGATCGCATTGGTCTTGGTGAACGAAATTGGCAGTATATCAAAAATCTTTTTGAGTTCATTCTTTGATTCATCGGTGATTCCATCCAATGAATCAAATTCCTTAAATAAAATATCCTTGAATTGTGTATCGGACTTTGCTTTAGACTCTTCAAGCAATCTCGCTCTGATATTAACCTCGATCTTGTCTGCCTGAGACATAAGTACTTTTCTCTGGTCTTCATCCGTAACATAATTAAATATTGCGGTCTTTAATATTGTAGTGATCTCCTGAGCTGTATTGGGCAGTGCTGTATCGGGACATGCAGCGATACATTTCATACATTGAGTACAGTTCTCTGCAATAAATACCGGTTTTTCCCTCCTGGCAACATATTTTGATGCTGTTGCACCGGTTGCAGAGGCCATCATACCAACCGAGGATAGAGCGGTTGAAGGTTTGTCATAACCTTTTCCGGATCTGAATTCATCATCAAAATACTGCATACTGAACACATTCTTCTTTTTCTCCTGAGTTTTCGGTGGGGCAAGCTTCCTTATCGGACTGCATCCCTCAACAGGGTGGAGCAGGGTGCCTAACATGCTCGACCTGTCGGGATCTTCCACTATACCGTACTTTATTTCTATGCATCGTTCAAAGCCCTGCATCATAACTTCCATATTGGAATCAACAACCGCGTCTCCGAATCTGCCGAATTTTTTCACGTACTGTTTTCTTACAATTTCATGAAATAATTTATTATCGATACTGTTATCATCGAGAAACGGTGATACTCTGAAAAATGCACCGAGAAATGAATTTCCCTGCATTCGCATCTGAAGATCGGGTCTGTCGGTTGCTTTACGGGCTATCTCAAATCCCGGTAAAACAAAAACCCTGATCTTGTTTTTCAGGATATAATTCCTGTATCTTTTCGGGATCCTTTCCCAGGCTTTTTCGGGAGTTTCATCAGATTCCCAGACAAAGGAGCCGCCTTCAACAATTCCTTCCAGCGGATTTGTATGCAGGAAAGCTTTCGGATCACAGCAAAGGACTACATTAACATGGTGCAGATCGCAGTTTACTCTGATCCTTTCAGGAGCAACAACCAGAAAATACTCGGTTGGAGCGCCTTTTTTTTCAGAGCCGTATTTCGGATTTGCACTTACATGAACCAATTCCTTAAGTCTTCCGAATTCATCATATTCCTCAGATTTTTTTGCAATATGTACGCCCATTTCACCGATAACTTCACCGAGATTCTTTCCGGTCGTTATCATTCCCCAGCCTCCGATGGAATGCAGTCTTACAGCAATTGCCTTTTCAGGAAGGAAGGAAGGAGTATTTTCCGATCTGACCTCATAAGGGTGGTCAATACCCAGTACAAAATAACTTATGCCGTCTTTTGCGCTTTTCCCGTCAGTCCTTTTTGATTTTCCAACAGCGAATTCATACGCTCCAAGAATACCTTCAGGTCTGAAATCGCGTGAGCCGAGTCCATAAACACCGCTGAAGAATCTCGGTATTTGATCACTGCTGATCTTCGGCAGTTCCTGAAAAGCAGAGGATCTGTTATTCTCAAGAGCTTTGGTAAAAGCTGTCCTGATATCTCTTGCCATAGGATTGTCGCCGGCTAAGGGATCGTCAGTTCTTTCTAATATTATTACGTTCTCTTTTCCTTTCAGCGCTTCAATTACAGCAGCTTCCGGAAAAGGTCTGATAACATTCAAATGGATCGATCCGGCAGATTCGCCTTTATCCCTGAGATAGTCTATACCTGCTTCAATATTTTCAGCAGCAGAACCCAATGATACAAACACAGTTTTAGCGTCCTCGGTTTTATAGGTAGAGATCAGTCCGTAATGTCTTCCTGTCAGTTCACCGAATTCTTTATATGCGGATTTAAGAAAGTCCATGATCGGTTCGGAAAAATTGTTTCTTCTGGCAATAATTCCCTGCATATAGTGTTCCTGGTTCTGGACAGGACCCAGAAGTATTGGATTTTTAAGATCGATCATTCCGGGTACACGCCTTCTTGTCGGCCCGAATAACTCTCTCTGGCCCTCAGTAGGGCATTCAATTATATCATCGGGTGCTCCCAGAAATTCACGTATCAGGTCGGACTCATGCATAAAGAATGTTCTTTCAAGATGAGAAGTCAGGAATCCATCCTGAATATTCATTCCCGGATTAAGGCACAGTTCAGCGACTTTCCTGGCGATTAATGCCTGGTCAGCAGTCTGCTGAGAATCTTTTCCCATCAGCATGATCCATCCTGTATCCAGAGCAGTGTAAATATCATCATGCCCGCAGTGTACATTTAATGCATGTTTTGTCAGAGCCCTTGCTGCGATCTCCACGATCATGGTTGACAGTTTACCGGGAGCATGGTAATACTGTTCAATTCCGTATACAAGACCCTGGCCGGATGTGAAGTTCACAACTCTCTTTCCGGTTACTGAATAAGCGATTGCTCCTGCCTGTGCCGCATGTTCACCCTCGGCTTCTATAGCAATTTTAGGCGCTCCGAAAACATTGAGTTTACCTTCAGCGAATGAAAGCTGATAATTCTCACCCATTTCAGTAGATGGAGTTATCGGATAAAAAATTCCTGCATCTGTTAATCTTGCTTCAGTATAATATGCAACCAGCTGGTTTCCGTTTGTTGTTATTCTGATCCCGGGATATTTCGGTTTTTTACCCATTATATTTCCTGTAGATATATTTTTTGAAAAATTTAAGTTAGTCTTTTTCGAAATGACAAATAAAAGATGAAATA
>JBHPLC010000090.1:0-7247 GCA_042564455.1 Candidatus Zhuqueibacterota bacterium
AGTAGAAATGGAAATTGATATCAGTGAAGCAAGAGTATTAATTGTAGATGATACGCCGGACAACATTAAACTTCTGGGATCTTTCCTTAAACCGGAAGGTTACAGGTTGAATATCGCCCAAAATGGGAAACAGGCACTGGATGTAGTGAATAGAGTAAAACCGGACCTGATCCTTCTTGATGTAATGATGCCGGTTCTGGATGGTCATGAAACCTGTAAGCAGCTTAAATCTTCACCTGAAACCGAAAATATCCCCGTGATATTCCTGACCGGAAAGACCGAGATAGACGACATCATTAAGGGTTTTGAACTCGGAGCAGTTGATTACCTGGCAAAACCAGTTATCCAAAAAGAATTATTAGTAAGAGTAAAAAACCATCTGGAATTAAAGATGGCAAAAGACAAATTGGCTCAAATTTAGTAAAATAGATCTTTGCTATTCTGAAAGAGCGTCCAGTAGTTTACCATATAATACCGGAATCCATTTTAATTAATAACCATGGATTGAGAAAATTGGTGAAGCATTGCTGCCCGGGTATAGACACACCGCAAAATCAGGGCAGGCATGATTACGCTTTTAGTAAAAACGAACCGCAGTAAAATCTTCTATGTTGTTATATATCAATAAATGAATGGAATTAATTTGCGCGAAGTCTTCTTATACGCTCTGTACACATCTCCGTATTCTTCGGTCAGCAATTCTTCTTCCATCCTGATCCTGTTGAGACCTAACGGGATCAAGGCTGACATGACAATGAATCCATAAAGGCTAAAGGCATAGACAGGCACAGCGAAACATACTATGATGACTCCAAAGTAGATGGGGTGTCTTATGAACCGGTAAATACCGTTTGTTATGAGTTGATGATCTTCTTTTATCACCAGTGTTGAAGAATAAGAATGCTTGAGTGTGCATAAGGCGACCAGAACAACCGTAAATCCGATTACGCAAAGGACCAGCCCGACAATTTTTTCTGTCGGAAGCACGTATAGATCCCCCGGGTGCAGGATCAGTCTCCATAAGTTTTTCAATAATCCGTCATACCCGTTCATTGCACTTACCACCAGTCCTGCGGAGAAGACAAAGAATGCAGGAAGGGCAAAATGGAGTACATCTTGTTTTATTGAGCTTCGTACAATTTTATGTTTTTCAAGAAAACTGCGTTTATCCATTGAAGTTAATTTTTTAAATTTAATATAATTTCTGAGTCTTTTTACGGATCTGGATAAGATAAGAATTCTTATACAGACAATCCATTAAATTATTTTCTGAAACAATAATAATTATTAAGCGTATTTCTGTGCAAAAGGAATAAATACCTTTAAATTTTTACACTATAACAGTGCATTTTGCACAGAAATTAAAGTTTCAAATAATGATCCTATTATCGAGAGCTGAGGAGATAGTGCTTCTCTCAGTCTGGAAACTGAATGGAAACGCCTATGGGGTAACCGTCAGGGAACAGATCTACAAAGATATCGGCCTGTACTGGTCGTTCGGTGTGGTTTATAAAACACTGCATAAGATGACGTTAAAGGGATTCCTGAGACAGACACAGGGTGCACCCAGTTCTGAGAGAGGCGGGCGAAGCAAGTATTATTACAGGCTGACCAATGAAGGAATCGATGCCCTGAAAGAGATCAGCAGTGTTCACGATTCTTTATGGTCGGGAATTCACGACTTTTCTCCGGAGAAAAACAGTTAATGAAGATACCTTTTTTACAATCGATCCATTTGCCGAAGTTATTTCTGCGTCTGATCCTCCGAAAGAGAGAGTATACGGAATTCTCAAACGATCTGTACGAGATATACAGTTATATGTCGAAACATGAGTCAAAAAAAGCGGCGGTGATATGGTACTGGAAACGGGTATTTGAATCAACACCGTCAATAATTTCTGACAGAATGCAATGGAGTTTATCCATGTTCAGAAATAATATAATTATCGCAGTCAGGAATATAAGAAAATACAAAAGTATTTCAATTCTAAATATAATCGGATTTGCAGTTGCACTGATGTGCTGTATGATCACACTACTTCTGATACAGAATTTTTACAGCATTGACAGGTTTCATGAGAATATTGATAGAATTTATTATGCTTATTCCATGCAGAATACAAGAGGTGAGGAAATTCTAAGCTATTCTACACCGGAGCCTCTTGCACCGGCGATAAAGGAAAGAATACCCGGGATAACTGCATCAGCAAGGCTGCGTTATTACAACAGGGCGATCGTAAAATCCGGAGATAAAAAGTTTTATGAAAGCGGGATATGCTTCGCCGATCCTTCGTTCCTTGATATCTTTACGTTTCCCTTGACTTCAAGCAGCAATAATACTCCGCTTTCAAGTGTGAATGACGTGTTGATTACCAGGGAAATTGCACAGAAATACTTTGCTGATGAAAATCCGATCGGGAAAGTGCTTACTATCAATACAAATACGGATGTGAGAGTATCTGGAATTTTAGAGGATATCCCTTTAAATTCCTCGATCAGTTTTGATTTTCTCTTACCGTTCGAATCTCCTCTGAATCGGCGGGATCATGAATGGGGAAACAGGAATACCAATACTTATATGCTGTTTCAGGAAAATACTTCATTGGAAGAATTCAATAAAACATTCACTGAATGGAAGACGCAGTTCCCGCTGGAAGGTATTGATATCAGGGTACAGTTATTTTCCGATATTTATCTGCATGGACTGGAAAACTACGGCGGGATGATAAATGACCTGATCCTTATGGTTTCACTTTCGGTGATAATTCTTTTGACGGGCTGTTTTAATTTTGTTAACCTGACAACAGCGATATCCGATGCAAGGGCACATGAAATAGGAGTCAGGAAGGTAATTGGCGCAGAACGGAAAAACATAATTTTGCAGTTCCTTGGCGAATCTGTTGTGATTTCATTTATCTCCCTTGCCCTGGCGGTTATTCTGGCATATATTGCGGTTCCACTCTACAACAATATCCAGTACCAGAGACCTCTGGAATTTAATTATTTCACCAATATTCTGTTATTACCGGGAAGTATATTGCTGACATTTGTAACCGCGATTTTGTCCGGGGCTTATCCGGCTTTCGTAATTTCGTCATTTAATCCGGTAAGATCGATGAGAGGAATAATTAAGAGCGGCTCGAACAAGCAGCTAATACGCCGAATTTTTCTCGTAATACAGTTTACAATATCGTCTGCATTCCTGATCTATTTTGCAGTGATCCTGAATCAGAATAAATATGAGATGAGTATGGACAGGGGATTTGAATATAAGAATATAGTGTATGTCGGGATGAAAGGTGAGATCGGCAGCAGGTATGAGCTGTTCAGGAATGATCTTCTTGCCACGCCGGGGATACATAGTGTGAGTTCCGGATCAGTTTATCCGACAGGATATCCTCCGCGCGAAATGGAACGGATCAAATGGGAGGGTAAAGATCCTCTCTCGGCACTGTATGTATATCATATAGCAGTAGATAAGGATTATATTTCTCTGTATGATCTTGAAATTGTGCAGGGCAGGGATTTTTCACAGGATACCGAACAGGACTCAGAGAATTATATACTAAATGAGACAGCGGTAGAGTTAATGGGATTGGAATCTCCGGTCGGCAGTCCTTTTTCCATGTTCGGAAAAGAAGGAATGATAATCGGGGTATTGAAAGATTATCATTTTCAGATGATGAGTTATTCGATCAAGCCGCTGGTTCTCAGAAAACTTCCTCCGGAAGAACTGCAGTATGTCTTTGTAAAGATAGACGAGGGTACGGACGACATGGCCGGGATTCTTGCATCTATGAAAAGTACATGGGATAGATATGCGCCCGATTACCCCTTTGAATGCTTTTTCATGGAGGACCGGATTAGTTCAGAATATAATTTTCTGGGATTTGGATACGCGATCGGTTTTATAGTGATCATGATACCCTGCCTGGGACTGTATGCTATGGTGACATTAATGATCCAGAGACAGAGAAAAGAAGTAGCTGTCCGCAAAGTCATGGGCGCCACAATCCGCAATATAGTAATGTATAATCTTGCTGGATTTCTCAAAATAATACTGATGTCTTTATTGATCGGCTGTTCCCTGGGCTGGTTTATGGGAAAGATGATACGTGAATCGATGCCGTATCCGGCCGATCTTGGCTGGGAAGCTTATGTGTTCCCCTGTATGATCGTACTTTTTATAGCGGTTTTTACCATACTTTATCACGTGATCAGATCTGCATGTGTAAATCCGGTAGATTCTCTGCGTTATGAGTAAGATGTTATAGGATATAGTTCTTTACAGATTATCATTGTTATAATAATAATCATATTTTCTTCAAAAGATCATTCCGGATTCTGAGAGTTATCTAAAATGATATGTCTACAATCTAAATACACTATTAATTATAATTATGTTTCATAGTATAATCAACTTTTTTATCTATTCCGGTCTTCTCACAAATCACCTCATTTTTTCCTGAGCAAAATTAAAAATGCCTTGGAAATACTGCTGCTATCACTTAACTTTTATGAAAATCTCTCCGGCATGATCTGACAACCATAAGAAATAGTTCTTAAATAGCGAAAATCACCAATATTTAATAAAGGAATGAATCATGAAGAATAACAAAACTTCTGTATTTGTCCTAACAGGAATTCTCGCTTTAATAACATTTCCCTCTATTGTTTTTGCTTTTCAAACGGTATTCCCCACCGGAACCACCATTTATAAACCTGAAGAAGCCTACAGCAGCTATATTCTGATATCAGACCACAATGCAGTGGGCAATCATCAGAGTGACAAGGTCAGGGTGGAAGGTGAAGCTAATATCCCAGATGATATTCGCCTCATCGACATGAACGGCAATGTGGTGCATACATGGAAGGTGGCCGCAAATTTCAATAAGCGCAGCAGATTGCTTCCAAACGGGAACCTTGTCTATGTAGGCCCTAACAAGACAATATATGAATACGACTGGGATGGCAACGTGGTGTGGACTCACAGTGGTATTGGTTCTGTCAATGACATGCGGATACTGCCAAATAATAACAGACTGCTTATTGCCCATGAACCGATACCTGAAGAGTACCAGAGGCAGGTCAAAGATGTCGAGATCGCTCCATGGTGGCCGCCTCGAAAACGGGGCAGTGAAGAAACTCAATTGGGCGCTGATCTGTACGAAATTAATACGGACGGAGAGGTTGTCTGGGAGTGGCATGCACATAATCATCTTGATCTAAACAGATTCTCACCGGCCACCCCGGAAGGTGACTGGCTGCATGTGAATTCGGTCGCCCCGCTGCCCGAGAACAAATGGTATGACTCAGGTGACGAGAGGTTCAGGCCCGGTAATATCATTCTAAATGCAAGGAACATCGACACAGTGTTTATTATTGACAAACAAACCAAGAAGATCGTCTGGGAGGGAACACATAATTATAAAGGGGGCATGGCGCATTGTCATGAATCGGAAATGATAGAGAAGGGACTGCCGGGAGCCGGTAATATTCTTCTGTTCGATAACGGCCTTTTTACCCGGCATAGAACCCATACTGGGCAGACGTTCATTGTAGAGTTAAATCCGGTAACTCAGGAAATTGTATGGATATATGAAACCAACGGTTATGCAAACATCAAGTTTTTCAGTAAAAGTATGGGGACCCAGAAGCGGCTTCCAAACGGTAATACTTACATTGCCGAGGATAACAACGGAAGACTGTTTCAGGTCAAGCCGGATGGCGAAATTGTCTGGGAATATGTCAACAGGGGAGGTACAACACGTCCATCTGTTATTCCGTACGATTTTACTCCGCAGCTCAGGGCGTTGCCGAAACCGGAAGAACTTACTGTGACACCGCCGGATAACCTGGAATGGCACCTCCTGCCTGATATACGGAGAAGAGGTGGGAATCATTGATGATAGAAAGTGTCTGAGTATACATTCTATTCGAAAATTTTGCGGTTCCTGAATATATACCAGCTTGCCCATATTGAGAACGCCAGTATTATGATCAGAATAACATTTGCGGTCATCATGGTTTCCCTGTATTTTATTCCGGACTGTCCATAAAAGAACTGACTGGACCAGAATATGACAGGCCAGTAAAGGTTTATCCCCAGAACAAGCCATGAAAACACAGCGCCGTAGAATTTCAATCGCCACAAACCTACAGCAGCAGGAATATATAGCGGTATCATTATTATCATATCAGTCAATCCGATAGCCCGGTTAACCTCTACGATAACTGGATCGAGGAGTTCCCGCGGATCCTGAAGACCCCAGGAAGCGATAGTATCGTAAAATAAAACCGCACCGAACTGGCCTATGGTCCAGAGTACGGCGCTGACCAGATAAAAACCGATAATGAGTTTAATTCCTGGAGGGAGTTTGTTTATTTCTGACATAGTATTGAAAGCCTGTTTTAGATGTCGACAAAATTTAGAATTGTATGTTCGATAGCCTCAGGACTGAATAAACTGCTGCAGCTATACCCCAGTAGATAAAAAATCCCCAATAATAAGTATAATATTTCAGTGGTCCCAGAGACGGATATACATATTCTTTTTCCATAATCCATAGAACGATATTGACATAAACTGATATGATTCCAGATGAAGCCCATAACACATATCCCCAGACGTACCCTAAAATCACACCAATACTTCCGGCCAGAACCAGCGGTACCAGTAATATCCAGTCAGCCCATGCTAAACCATAGGCTGAACGGAAATGCGTATTGTTTCTCCATTCTTCATCTTTACCGATAAGAATATCTTTAGCTTTCCTGCTTTTCGGCTGAAACAGAAATGATAACTGAGCAATAGCGAGCGGCAGTATCGTTACTGCTCCGAAAATTACCAGTATCCATGTTGTCACTGTAGATGTAATCATCAGAATCCTCAATATATAGTAATAACAATTACTTACACTATTTCTGACAACCCATTTGCGGCTGAACTACAGCAAAAATCCGAATAGTTGTGGAGAAGATAAATTTACAGAGGTAATAATAGGAAATATCTATACCGAAAGTATTTTGCTGCAATGAAAATCAGCCTGAAGTGTAAAAACTTCGATAAAACTGTGCAAACAAACCATATTATTCAGGTAGAAACTTATATTACTTCAATATTTCTATTCTTGGATCGTCTTCAATCTGTTCTTTCAAGGATTTATTTTCAATAGAATATTTAAAAGAGATAATACTTTGATTGATCTCTTTTCTGATATTTGATATTTGATCAAACATTATTCCCA
>JBHPLC010000091.1:0-7150 GCA_042564455.1 Candidatus Zhuqueibacterota bacterium
ACTCCGCAAATTAATCCAAAAAAATTAGCGGAGAGGGAGGGATTCGAACCCTCGGTACACTTACGCGTACACACGCTTTCCAAGCGTGCTCCTTAAGCCACTCGGACACCTCTCCGTTAGTTATCAGAATCTATGTAATACCAGGAATAATCAATCCTGAGATCTTTTCAATTCCTTATTTTCTTTGCGCCGTTTTTGAAAGAACGTTTGAAGAATCGACGAACACTTTGATTCTTCAATTCCGCTGACAATATTCACTTTATGATTAAGATTTGGATCCTGAGCAATATTCAAAACAGTACCGCATGCCCCGGCTTTAACATCATATGCACCAAATATCAAATTTCTTATTCTCGCATGGACTATCGCTCCTGCACACATCGAACAGGGCTCCTTTGTCACATAAAGATCAGCATCATAAAGCCATTTTGAATCCAGATATGAAGCTGCCGCCGTAATCGCTATCATTTCTGCATGTGCCGTAGGATCTTTAAGCTGTTCAACCTGATTAAAACCTTTTCCGATAATCCTGTTTTTAAAAAGAACAACAGCACCTACAGGAACTTCATCTATTTCAAATGCCCGCTCTGCTTCCTGAAAAGCAAGCCTCATTCCATACGAAAAATCATCATTTATGCTGTTTTCATCTATCATTACAAAAAATCACAAAGCTAATTAAGATACAAAAATTTATAATTCTTTTCAATAACTAATCTACATTTTTGATGTTTTATTTAATATTAAGATAACGCAACTTTACCATATTCAAACAGACTCCCAGCTTCAATTATTGATCTCTGTACAATTGAGAACGGGACTGCTTTTGAAATAACATCACCCGAATCAACTTCTTTTATCTCACCAGTTTCAAAATTAAGTTCAATTTCACTTAAATGTTTCACTTTATTCTTATCCAGAGCAGGGCATTTTACAAGTGGGAAACCGGAGTTAATACCGTTCCTGAAATAAATTGCTCCAAAAGATTCGGCTATAACTGCCTGGACACCTAAGGAGACAAAACAATCGACAGCCTGCTGACGGGATGAACCGCAACCGAAATTTCCTCCAGCGATCACTATGTCACCGGGCTGAACCTTTTTTGAGAAATCCTCCCATCCTTCAAGGTTATCCAGGGCATACTGTCCCATTTCATTTATATCTGTTATTGCAAGATAGCTGTTATGAAAGATCATATCCGTATCAATATTTTCGAAAAGTTCTCCATCAGGGGAGCTCAGCACCCAAACCCTTCCTCTTACTGATTTTACTTTTGCCATTTTATCCTCAATATATTTAGGGTAGTGTAATTTCACCTTTCAGCGCTGACGCCATCGCGACAGCCGGACTGACAAGATATGTTTCTCCATCACCCTGTTTACCTTTATAATTCCTGTTTGATGTGCTAAGCTGAATTTCACCTTTTCCAGTCATACCGAGTTGACCGGAAGCACAGCCTCCGCAGCTGGCATGACTCACAATAACACCGGCATTGAACAATGTTTCGATCGCACCGCTTTTCAGCAATTCCTCATATACACCCCTGGTAGCCGGATTAGCTCTGACCATTACGTTCTCGTTTATCTTCTTACCTTTTACAATCTCTGCAGCGGCCTGAAAATCCTCAAATCTGCCGTTTGTACACGATCCCAGAAAAACCGATGATATCTTTGTGCCTTGTAATTCTTGTATACTTTTAACATTATCCGGAGCGAACGGCGCTGCTGCCTGGGGTGTAAGACCATTTACATCTATCTTAACTGTCTCAACGTAATCTGCACCATTATCAGGTGATAAAGAAGGTATATTTACAGTTGTACCCTTCTTACTGAAATAATTTATCACATCTTCATTTGGAGTAATCAGGCTGATGATCGCTCCCATTTCAGTGGCCATGCTGCATAAGGTTATTCTTTCATAAAGGGATAACTCCTCGATAGCATCACCTACAAATTCAACAGCTCTTCCCAGACAGCCCGAAGCACCCATTCTCTTTATTACGGCAAGAGTAACATCTTTTGCGGTCGCCGGGAATTCATATTTACCGGTCACCTCGATCCTCATTGTAGGTGGCACTTCGAACCAGGTTTTTCCCGTCTTGTAAGTGAAGGCAATATCCTGGTCTCCCATTCCCTGACCGAAAGCACAAACTGCACCGAGGATATTCATGTGGCTGTCCGTTCCCACTACGGTTGATCCGGGAAAACACAAACCGTGGTCGATCAAAACGTGAGAACCGATACCGCTGTCCACATCATACACTTTTATACCCTGTTCTTTTGCAAAATCCCTGCAGATCTGCTGGTTGTTCGCATAGGGGATCGTAACGGCCGGAGCCACACAGTCAAAAGTAAAGAAGGTCTTCGCCGAATCTGCCACACTGTCTCCCGGGTATTCTCTCTGAAAATTCTTGACTACATTAGCCCCGCCAAAATCCCGGGCTGACCTGACATCAAGATCAAGCCAGATAATACTCCCGGGCTGCACTTCTTCCTGCGAATGAGATGAAAAGATCTTTTCAATAATTGTCTGTTTCATTAGTAAACTCTTGTATTAACTATTTATAAATTATTTATATTACATTCACCCCTAAAACAAGTTTAGGGAATCATTACAATATATACACCCCTAAAACAAGTTTAGGGGCGCCACAAATCACTTAACCCAAAATGCATGAACTAAAATACTGATAAGAACGAAACAGCAAACCATCAAACATCAGACTATAAATTCGCTATAACCGCATCTGCCATTTCGAGACTTGTAGAGCTGCCGCCCATATCGTATGTTCTGACCTTACCTTCTTTTACTACCGTAGCGATAGCATTTTCAATTTTATCCGCCATTTCTTTCTCCCCAAGCCACTGCAGCATCATCTTCGCTGTCATTATCATAGCGATCGGATTTACTTTATACATCCCCTCATATTTTGGCGCTGAACCATGAGTCGGTTCAAAAACAGCAAAATCATCACCTATATTACCGCTCGCAGAAAAACCCAAACCGCCTATCAGCTGTGCAGCCAGGTCGGAAATAATATCTCCGAACATATTCGTCGCAACCATTACTCCATAATCCTGCGGATTCTTCACGAGCCACATGCACTGAGCGTCAATATTGGTTTCCCATATCTCGATACCGGGATATTCCCTGGCAATCTTCCTGGCTTCACGTACCATCAGGCCACTTGTTTCACGGATCACATTCGGTTTCTCAACGATCGTCACTGTTTTATAACCATATTTTTTTGCATATTCAAAACCCTGCCGGGCAATATTCTGACAGCCTTTACGAGTAAATATCCTGCAGGAAACTGCAATATCCTCAAGATCCGTCGAACCGAATCTTTCCATTTTCTTGTTGTGTTTTGCAAGAGCATCATATACTTCCTGCGGGAGAGGATGATATTCCACACCGGAATACAGGCCCTCGGTATTTTCTCTGAAAACAACAAGGTCGATATCGTCGCGGTAATTCAGAGGATTTCCGGGAAAGGCTTTGCAGGGACGCAGATTGGTATGCAGATTAAAAAGCTGTCTTAACCGGACGATCGGACTTTGATAAACGATCCCCTTATCTTTGAGTTCGGGTATCAATTCTTCATGAGCTTCTTCTTTGGGTTTTGATGTGATCGCTCCGAATAAAGCACATTGGTTTTCTTTCAATAGTTTGATCGTGCGTTCCGGAAGCGGATCACCTTCATTACACCAGAATTCCCAGCCGATATCTCCATAAGTATAATCTGCTTTGAATCCTACGGCATCAAGGACCTTCATTGCTGCTTCAGTAACGTCTTTACCGACACCATCTCCTGGGAGAACTGCAATTTTGTAAACCATGCTAACACTCCATAATTTGTTTTATAATTTAAATTGTTTTCTATTTTATCCTGCCGGAAAGCCATTTTTCCATCCCGCCCGCGAGAAGAAGTTCCTGGGCAGTGGCACCAACAGGGCTAATATCATAATTATTCAGCTTCGATCTTACCAGGTCTATCCTTACTTTTATTTCCGTTCTGACAGTTAACTTCTCGGTACCAAACCTGTCTTTCAGATGTTTAACAAGCAATGGCACTTCAAGTGTCAGGAATCCATTATTTAAAGCATTTCTTTTATATGTCTGACTGAAGGATGATGCTATCACAAGCCGGATACCTCTGTATTTAAGCGCGGTAGCTGCCTGTTCTCTTGAACTTCCGCTTCCAAAATTCACACCTCCGACCAGAATATCTCCATCCCGAACCAAATTTTTGAACTCCGGATCATAGTTTTCCATCACCACATCTGCCATTTGTTCAGGGGTCATATCATCAATATATGTATATTTTCCCGGATAAATACCGTCAGTATTCAGATTGTCCTGGGGACAGAAAATTAATTCTCCTTCGATAAGTTCCGGCATACCCTCAAGAAGTTTGACATCCCCGATTTCAGTTTCAGGCGGTTCTTTTTCAACCAGTTCAGTAACAGGCTTATCCGCTCCGTACGAAATTGGCCCTGCTATCCTGCCCTGTATTGCAGATGCTGCGACTACAGCAGGAGACGCAAGATAAGCAACTGCCTCAGGAGAACCCATACGTCCCTTAAAATTCCTATTCGTTGCAGATATTCCAACCTGGCCGGGATCGAGCAGTCCTTTTCCTAATCCGATACAGGGTCCGCATCCGGGAGGTAATGGAATTGCTCCTGCGTCCATCAGTCTCTGCCAGTCTCCACGCTCTCTGCTTAACTTCTCAACAAATTCTGAAGCAGCTGCAATATAGAACTCCACACCCTCTGCGACCTTTTTCCCTTCAACAACTTCAGCAGCATCAGCCAGATCCTCGATCCTGCTGTTAACACAGGAAACCAGATATGCCTTGTGAACGGTAATATTCTGTTTTTCCATAACTGAAATATTTGTCACGGTCTTGACATTTCCCGGACCCGAAACATGGGGCCGCACGGACGAAAGATCAAGAACAATCTCTTTTGCATAGAATGCATCATTATCAGATTCAGGTTTATCCTTCAGCAGATCATCCAGTCTCCTATTATTCAACCTCGGATTTTCTCCATTTCCATCTGCATCGGACGGGACATTCAAAGCTCCCCTGTTTTCGGCAAATTCGATTCTCTTTTTTAAATAACCGGCCGTCACATCATCAATCGGAAAAACACCTGTTAATGCTCCCCATTCCGTGGTCATGTTCGCAATTGTCAACCGCTGATCGATGCTTATATCTTTTAATCCGTCTCCGCTGAATTCGACCGCATGATTCAACACTTCATCCTTGTTGAAAGTCCCGCAGAGAGTAAGAATAACATCTTTCCCGGAAACTCCTTTCGGCAGTTTTCCTTTTAATATTACTTTTGCCACCGGAGGTATCTGCCACCATGTCATTCCCCCTGCCCATATTGCAGCAGCATCAGTACGGACAACAGGTGTTCCAAGACATCCGAGGCCGCCGTACATATTTGAATGGCTGTCGGATGCAACGACCATTGTGCCGGGCCAGACATACCCCTCTTCACACATGATCTGATGACCTATTCCTCTGCCTGCCGGGAAAAAATCCACTCCCATTTCTTCAGCAAATTGTTCAATCCCCCGGTATTTATTCAGGTTTTTTTCGCTCTGGTCCTGAATATTATGATCCAGTGCGAACACGGGCTGTCTGGGATCGGCCATCTTATTTGCACCGATGGATCTGAATTTTATCATTACTGCACCGGTATTATCATGAGTCATTACATGAGCAGGCCGGATAAATATATAATCCCCCGAATGTACACTCTGATCTTTTTCAAGTCCGACTGCAAATTCCTGAGCGATCTTCTCGATTAAATTCTGTGCCATTATAATTCCCGCAAATATTTCTACTGTTATTTGAAAATATGAAAGTTAGTGAAATCAGCGTGGTGAAGTATCCAGGCTTCCGGTGTTCTTACTCCGCCGTCCCCTTCTTTGGAATGAACAGCTATAATATGCATAACCTCATCAGGAATCCCCTCATCAAAACACAAACCTACTCCCGAGAAGGCATGCCTGAGAATTTTCCCCTGTTTGCTTTTGATCCATCCGTCCTTTGTATCGTCAACTTCGAGGATCTTTCCAACGTCATGCAGTAGTGCACCGGCGATCAGATGATCCATATTGATTGTAATGACATTCTTATAATACTCACTGATAATTTTCCCGGCAGCCATTGACACACCGACCACTCCTCTTACATGAGTGGCAAAATTCACATCAAGGTCCTTCATAAGAGTAAACGGCATCCTTAAAAGGTCCTCCGGTTGAAAATTTTTCAGTTTAAGCGCCTTTATCCAGACATTGATCGTCTTTTCTTTGAGTTCCGGATCTTTCACCTCATTGAATTCCGGAATTAATTCTAACAGTTTCTCTCTCATTTTTACAATCCCAATTTTATGTTTTTGTATTATAATTCTCTTTCTTCAGGACCATCATATTCCCATGCTGCAGGATCGATCTTTCTCATCGGTTTGAACCTCGTTTTTTCCTCATATACATGAGCCGCCATCCCCGGCATACGGCTTAACATAAAGAATAAATTCCCGAAAAACACCGGAAAATCAAGATCACAAAGTACAGCTCCTATTGCACCGTCAACATTTATCGGCAGGTTCTTTCCGGTTACTTCGAAAAGTGTTTTTTCTGCAGATATTGCGATCTTAATATGAACTCCTGCCACTCCGTACTCCTCGGAAAGTTCAAACAATTTCTTTGTTCTCGGGTCCTGTTTATGAATCCTGTGACCAAAACCGAAAACCACTTTCTTCTCAGCTCTCATTGCGGTTATATGCTGTTTTGCCGCTTCTTCCGCAGTAAGCCCGTTGTCCTCGCGGAATTTATTTATCTCCTGGAAAATGTTCATTGCTGATTCTATTGCACCGCCGTGAAATTTATTTATGGATAAAACACCCGCAGCGAGTGCTGCATTAAGAGGCGCTCCTGTTGATGCCACACTTATTGCATTTAATGCAGAAGGCGGAGTAACTCCATGATCAATAGAAGACACAAACATCGCATCCATTAATTTTCCGACATTTTCCGAAGGAAGCTCGCCTTTCAGCATCAAATAAATTGCCTGAGAAAAAGTTACATTTCCCATCATTTTGTCAATCGGATACCCCATTACCGTAATTTTATT
>JBHPLC010000092.1:0-7035 GCA_042564455.1 Candidatus Zhuqueibacterota bacterium
TCATTCATAGAATAAGGAGAAAAAAATGATTTCCCACAGAAAAAGTATCTATACAGCCGTATTTATACTAATCTTCGTTTTCACATTAGCTTCCATTGCCACTGGTCAGATTATCAGAACGACAAGTGAAGATTCAAGTTTTGCGATCTATACAAGTCATGAAGAAATGATCGAATTTCTGGAAAAGATACAGAAAACTACGACGGAAATGACACTTTCGGAATTCGGGACTACACTTGAAGGCAGAGTTCAGCCTTACGCCATCTTCAGCCGTCCACTGGTAACAAAACCATGGGAAGCGATGACAAGCGGTAAACCTATCGTGGTTCTTGCAGCGAATATTCATGGCGGTGAAAGAACTGTGAGAGAATCATTGTTACTTTTGGTACGGGAACTTGCAACCAAAGGTACTGAGATGAACAACCTTCTGGACAAGCTGGTTGTATTGATTGTACCATCGATCAATCCGGATGGATTTGCCCACGGTACCCGCGGCAATTCAACAGGCCAGGATATGAACCGGGACTGGGTGAAACTCGAACAGCCGGCTCTTCAAAATTATATTCAGAATATAATTCATACATGGCACCCGCATGTGTTTTTAGATGCCCATAACGGCGGATCCCGGCCGTATAATATCTGCTATCAGGGGCCAGGGAATGCAGCAGGCGATCAACGCCTGACCGATCTTTGTGATCAGGAGCTTTTCCCTTTTATCGATCAGGAAATGCTGAAAAACGGGTATAAATCCTGGTATTATTCGGGCGGAGACAGCACAAGATGGACAACCGCTCCGACATTTATACGCGGCAGTATCGGTTATGGCGGAATCACTAATTCTATAGCTATCCTCTTTGAATCTCCCGGACAGGATAGAGAAACAGGAGCAAGAAGCGGCCTTGTTGCATCAGAAGCTATATTGAAATATGTTACAAACAATGCAGAAAAGGTCATGATGACCGTTGATCGTGCCCGACGCGAAACGATCGAAATGGGACAGAATGCCACTGGAGATATAGTTGTTCAAATGAAGAAAGGGCCCAAACCCTATAAAGTTTCGTATGAGATCATCCCGCGGAGACCGCGTGGAGCTGGTGCAGGAAGAGGAGCAGGAGGTGGAGGCGGCGGAGCTGCACAGCAACAGCAGCAGCCGGTCCTTATTACAGGTGCTGATCTGATCAACGAACCTATCCCGATAAAAACCAGGCCGCGTCCATACGCATATATTCTGGAACCCCGTGCCAGAAAAGCTGTTGACATGCTTAAACGTCACAAGATCAGGATAGAGATACTGCAGGAAGAAACAGAAATTTCTATTGAAGCATATGATATGATCAGGCTCGACCGTGCCAGTGTGCACGATCACCCGGCTGCAGCGGATTCGGTTATTGTGGCAGAAGAAATGGTAAAAGAAACACGCACATTCCCGAAAGGTACATTTATTATCCGTACAGGACAGGTACTGGGACGCCTTGCATCACATCTTCTTGAACCTGAATCGGGAGAAAATGTAATTACATGGAATACCATGGATTCGATTCTTCCGAGAATTCGGAGTGCTGGAAGAGGCAGAGCAGGAATACCTCCCACGGCCGGTGGTCAAAGAGCGGGAGCAGGACAGACTCAAACTCAGCCGGAAAGACGGCCTGCAATTATTCCTATATTCAAGCTGATGATACCGACACCATTGCCGACAAAAATATTAGAATATTGAGAATTGATTAAAATACAGCAATATATCAGATATTGCGATAAATAATTTAAAAACCGGAAGTCTTTCAGTTTAACTGACTTCCGGCTTTTTTACTTTCAATAGCCGCAGGTTAAATGAATCTATTTACAACTGGTCTATGTTTCTAATCAGGAAATATCTCCATAAGATCGACTGCAAAAATTACTTCCCCCTGAAAGAAGTTGCGCACTACCTCCAGCGTACCTTCTTCATCAACATTATTCCTGCCAAGATGTGTAAAAACCAGCTTTTTCACACCCGCCTCACCTGCCATACGCGCCATCTCTTCAAGTGAACCATGAGACCGAATCTGAGCCCTTGTTCTTTTCCATATCGGAATAGTGTCCAAATCTACAGTTTGTGTTTCCACCCTGACTCTCTGAGTTCTCTGCTGCTGATTTCCGGCACTCCGTTGAGCGGCGCTGTCAGGATTCACATTCTTCCTAACTGTTCTTCTGCTCCTGACCGGATAACCATCCATTACAAGGACATCTGCATCTTTTGCGAGTTCGACAAGATTTTCCGAGTAAACCAGATCACCTGAAACAACTATCGACTTTTCGTCTGCCTGAAAACGATAAGCAAGTGTGTAGATAGTATGTTGAACCTCAGCTGCAGTCACAGTGAGACCGTCCACCTCAAATTTATCTCCATGTTCAACTTCACGAACATTATAATCATAATATTCATCCTTATTGTGAAGTCCGTCCCACCCGATACGGTATTCAATATATTCTCTGTAAAAATCAAGAGCAAAATCAACATAATTCCTCGTACCTTTCGGTGTAATTACATTCCTGCTTCCACCCCGGAGTCTGGAATAAATAAATATGGGAATGAACTCTTCGCTGTGATCGAGATGGTGATGGGTAAACATCAGGGTACTGATCCTTGGTAATCTTACACCTCCTTCTCTTAATCTTGCCTGAGTACCATTCCCCATATCAACAAGAATATAATTCCCGTTATATTTTATCATCGTACAGGCAGAGCCGCGTTCCGGATTATAGTCCGGATTGCCTGTGCCGACTGTAACAACACTGAATCCGGTTTCCTGTCTGTTCTGAATTCTGTTTGTTGATCCGGTACTTGAGGTCTGAGAGATAGCTGACTGACAAGCCAGCAAAATTATAAGCGCTAAACAAACGGCAAAGTTTTTCATTTTGTGTTTTCCTAAAACTTATCTGAAGATATCCTGTCAGAAATCTCCAGGTTACTGGATTCGGTTTATCTTACAGATATCCAATAATATCGTGCAATTATTTCAACACTAAGAGGACCGGTTTATTCGTTTTTTGTTTAGTTTCCAGAACTATCCTATTATTTCGGAGAGACTTCAATTTTACTTCCTTCAGTCTACCGGTGTAAAGATCCATGCTTTTCAGAATGTTTTCACCAAGCTCAATGTTGGCAGTAAATTCCAGCTCAAAAACATTCTGCTCACCATCAGGCAAAATCAGTGAGCAATGAAATTCAGGTGAAAGAAGATTAAAAGCCCTTATACCGGGATTAGTTCTTATTTCACTTATTCTTAGATTCTCACGACCACCTGAGACAGCTCGAAACAAATGACGGAAAGCATGATAAGCCGGACGGGGATTATATCTCCTGTCCACTAGTCCATGCCGGGGGAAATATCCCCTGTCATGATCGACCAGTGTATCCAGAGAAACCTCGATATTATCTACTGCCATAGATGAAATCAATGCCTCACATACGACAACAGAAATCTTGATGTCATCTGTAAAAGCAATCGCTTCTGTTTTTCTCGGCATATTAAAATGAACCACACCATTCATATTGAGTTCTTTCATCAATTCATCTGTTCGTTGAATACTCTCCCATATATTCATTTCTGCATTTACACTAAAGACAAAACCATGTATCGCCTGATCAGCACGGTACTGACCGATGCAGGTTTTTAAAAGATTATTTTCCCTGATCTTAAATCCATGTGTGGGAAAATGGGAAAAAACATAATCCTCCTCTAGTTTCTGATCGTCTATAGTGTCAAGAGTGGACAGGTAGATAAATATATCCGTACCTTTCTTAACTTCCCGAAGCTGCTCAATAGCTTCCTTTATTTGTTTACGGGGAATGGTTACTTCCCAGGCGGATATTATATCTTTATTTTTGAATATAACATCTTTTACGGAACGGCTTGGTACTCCAATGCTGAAAACCGTAAACTCATACTCCAGGCGCTTAAATACATGAATCCTGTCCAGAGTTTCCCGGTCTTCCAGATCTCCAATAGGTATCCTCAGTTTTGCTATGTCTAACTCTCCGAGTGCTTGCAATAAGTAGTCATTCCTTATGGGTTTATGTGAAAACTCGTCCAGGCTGTCACATGGCATGTAGACAGTTTTTGCCCAGGCATGCCGCAGAGTTGTCCCTACACCGGAAGTCACTGTGTTGCCGGTATTTGTCGATAAAGAGACAGGCTGAGAAACAACTGTATCATCCCGCTCCCCGGTCAATCCATAGGTTCTAATGGTTGACAGCCTGTATCCATACTTTTTTATATCGAATAGAGAAAAACCCAGTTTGTTCACGTCATTCCGTCCGTTTTCCTTGTCTGCCGGTGCAACATGGAACATAGCGCTGAAATCCGGCCTGACAAATGTTACCGAGGGCAGAATGTAAAGATCGGTATCCTTGTAAAGGTTGTAGAAAAAATTATGGGAATGACCGGCAAATACTGCTTCCACTTTATATTTCTCCAATAAAGATAATAACCAGGAACGCTCCGGTTCTCCTATATTGTCATAATGTTCATTTTCATTAGGATTGTTTATATACAGGGGGTGGTGCATGCACAAGAAGATCCGATTATCTGTTTTTCGGTTTTTCTCAAGATCATTTATCAGCCACGATTTTTGTTCGATTTCAAGAGGAAGGCCGGAATTTAATACCGAAGAATTCAGCAATACAAAGTGACAATTTTCATGATCAAAAGAAGAGAAAGTATTACCCCAGTATTTCTCAAATATCTTATGACTATTCTCATCCATTACAGGTGAAGATGTAAAGGCATTCGGCTTGTTTCCAATGTCATGATTACCCGCAACCACATACAGGTCTTTCTCAATCCCATTTTTGTAAATTTCATGAGCATTGCGCATAACCTGATCATGATTTTCGGAAGATGGGATAGTATGAGGAATATCACCCAGGTGTATTACCAAATCGGGATTTACCTTGTTGATCTGTTCTACTACATAACGGTTCTTATTATTTGCAAACTTGTCAGAGGGGAAGAGATTTTGAGGATCATCAGTTTCAAGTCTCACATGTGAATCGGTGACCAGGACAAGATTGAAAAGAGTAGGATTATCGCCTTCCACAGGTTTTCTACTTAATGTCGAGTATCGATTGCTCCGTTCACAGGAGCTTGTAAGTACCGGTATAGAGATAATCGCTGCACCTTTGACTCCTGTTTTCAAGAACTCACGTCGATCAATTTTAGGCATATGCTTTTTCTTTCTATCCAGTTTAATTAAGACAATTCATTTTCAGTTGTTATGTTATTTGGATTACTTCACTACAATTTGTTGTGATACATTCCCGGCTCTCTGTGAAGTAACAGATGCATTTATTACAGCATCACTGGAGCTATCTTTTACCCGAAGAATAAAGGTAGATTTTTCACTTTCTGAAAAACCGTTGAGTTTCCCGATCTTCACTCTCTTCTCACCATATATGATTTCAATATTATTATCCGGTTCAATCTCAAGCAAAGTTGGATCTAATGTCTGCAGCTTATAAGCCTGCTCTGTTAAGGTTGGCAAGAATCCCGAATTTTTTACGGAAATATCAAGCTGATAGATCCCCCCGTTCTTATCGGTAATTTCTATTTCCCCAAACTCTACTTTCGGCATTTGACCGGCAAGATATATCACATAATCATTTCCCATTTCACATTCTTTCTGGATCAGTTCTCCTTCAGGCGGGCTTATTTTTGTACGCTGCCATCCACCAATCTCCACTTCACCAAGCGTTGGATGATCGTAAGAATGCCAGTCTATAAATAATTCACCGCCCATCTCCTCGTCATTCCATTTAAGTCTTTCTTCCTCGGTGACTTCTCCGTTTTTGTCATAGTCGGGAGAAGCCCAGTGTTCTGTTGCCATTGAAAATATTCCAAAGATATTATATGTTGTTTCCAGTGAACTGCCCCACGCAAAATAACCGCGGTCAGGATGATTTTCTCTGGCATTAAAGAATAGATCACTTTGGGAAGATGATCCGGTAATGTCAGGGTACAATCCGGCAGGCGCATTTCTGATATTTCCGTCTTTATCCCGGTAGATCTGATTTGATTTCTTATTTCCAGAACCCGGCGGATAACTCCAGTTATATACAGAGGTAGCCAGGCCCCATGTCGAGTGTTCTAGACTCCTGGCACCGATCATTCTATATAATTCAAGGTCATTTTTATTCTCGAATTCATCATCTGAACATGTTGACGGCGGAGTAAGTATCACACGTCCGCAGCAGTGATGCTGAACATATATCGATATATTTGGATGATCTGCTATAAACCTGTATTCAGCCATTGTTACAGTTTCTTCCAGCGGATACTTCCCCGATCCACTCTGTATTATACTTGGTCTCCAGTTATTGGGATAATTCCTGTTTGACAGAAAGCGCGTACTGTAGCTGTCCTCGTTTATTCTGCCATCTCCATCATTATCGATCCCTTCGGTATAAATTGTATAATACTCTCCTCCGGTTTCATCCGGGGCTTTACTTATCAAAATCCTGGGATCCTTTTCTGAGATTTTCAACCTTCCTTTTGGATCCAGTTTCCTCATTTGTACAACAAATCCGTCGCCGTCTATATCTTCAGGCGGATCTTCGTCGAACTTAAAATCTCCATCATTGTCAACAGGGTTGGGATCAATTCCGGCCGGTTTACCAGTCAAATATGCCTCGGCACCATCAACATCAAGCCTTGGTACGATATACCAGACTATATTGTCAACAAGTTTAGTCACATTATCATCCTTCTTGTAGTTTTCGAGCAGGTACCATATAGTATAATTGCATGACATCGACGCAATGACTTCACTTGAGTGAATCTGATTCAGGAAAAATCCCGGTTTTTCAGCTTCTTCTCCTGTCGCAGGATTATTTATAACGAGCATCCATACATCCCTGCCCATCTGTGATTTGCACATCGACCTTAGTTCGGTTAATTCCGGAAAGGCTTCATGAATGTCCTGTAAATAATCTGTCAGCTCATCGTGAGCATAATAATGGTAAAAATCATATTTTCCCAGCGGAGTTGTTTTGTTTGA
>JBHPLC010000093.1:0-6919 GCA_042564455.1 Candidatus Zhuqueibacterota bacterium
TCGGCTTCATCAGTTTATATCTCAGGGAGATTCTGTATACTCGACACTTGAACCATCGGATATTAGATATATCACAATTACGGGGCAAAACTATGTATCCGGAGATAACGGTCATGACAAGCTATTAATACCAATTGTGTTTTGCCGTATTTGCGGACAGGAATATTATCAGATTATGCTCAATGAGTCAGATAAACGAATAGAACCTCGACTCCCGAACGAGCTTAGTGATGAAATGGATGAGTCGCAATCTGATGGATATTTGCTTATAGAGAATCCCGAACATCCCGTTTGGGGTGATGATAGAGTAAATGATCTTCCGGATAATTGGTTCAGGCAAACAAAGGCTGGACCGAGATTGAAAACAGATTACAGACCATTTGTACCTCGAAAAATATTTGTCTCAGATGAAGGAGCAGTCACAGAAAGTATGGGAGATGGATTGCATGAGTCATGGTATTTACAAGCCCCATTTCTTACCTGTTTATGTTGTGGTGCAGTCTATGATAAACGTACCCGCGAATTCCGGAAATTATCGCGATTATCGAGCGAAAGCAGAAGCACTGCAACTACGCTTCTCAGTTTATCAAATGTCACACAGATGCAGAAAGATGAAACACTCCCAAAGGAAGCTCAAAAAATTATGAGTTTCACTGATAATCGACAGGATGCTTCATTACAGGCTGGGCATTTTAATGATTTCATACAAATTGGATTATTAAGAAGCGCAATCTTCAAATCGCTACCGGAAGATGGATATGTAGATCATTCTAACATGGCTATTGAAGTTGTGAAATCACTTCAATTATCACCGGAATCGTATGCGCAAAATCCAGGCCAGGCTGAGAGTCAGCCAAAAATTCTAAGAGAGGCATTAACTGACTATGTTGAGTATAGAATATATTCGGATTTAAGAAGAGGCTGGCGGGTGATTCAACCGAATCTGGAGCAATGTGGCCTTTTAACAATTGAATATTCGGGATTGTCAGAAATTTGTGCCAATGAGGAATTCTGGAAAGATGATACGATCTTATCTGGTTCATCACCGGAAGAAAGATGTAATGTAACAACAGCATTTTTAGATCATTTACGACAGTCCCTGGCTTTGAATGCTCTTTGCTTGGAAGGTATTAGGCATGAAAGTCTAAAAAGAAAAGTAAATAATACCTTAAAAGAACCATGGAATTTTGATGATGATGAGCGTCTATATGAAAGTAAGTGGTTTGCATTTGGGAGTGTCGGAAGAAACGAGCTAAGTCTATCAGGAACAAGTCTTTTAGGAAAATATTTGAGATCTAAACGCGCGTGGCCGGATATTTCTGAGTCATTATCACCCTCTGATTACGAACCATTTATAAATAGTTTTACAGATATATTGTATAATACCGGTTTTCTCGACAAAGAAAGTTTTGAAAATGGATTTAGAATTCAATTGCGAATAGATATTCTGCAATGGCAGAAAGGTACTGGAGATGCTCCCTTACCTAATCCAGTTTTATCCAATTGGATGCAATCCTACCAGAAAAATGAATTAAGCAGGGAGGCAAATCGTTATTTTGTTCAATTCTATCAGCAGGAAACATCTTCTTTACAACATCTGAATTCAGGCGAACATACCGGCCAGACAAGCCAGGATAATCGTGAAATGCGGGAGCAGAAATTTCGGGATGGCGAATTATCCGTACTTTTTTGTTCCCCTACGATGGAATTAGGTATAGATATAGCTGACCTCAATTCAGTAAATATGCGAAATGTACCGAGGACTCCTGCGAATTATGCTCAGAGAAGTGGTCGCGCGGGAAGATCTGGACAACCGGCATTTATTACATCGTACTGTTCTGCTGGAAGCGGACATGATCAATATTTCTTTCATCGTAGAGAAAAAATGGTTGCAGGTGTAGTTGTACCTCCAAGATTGGATATAGGAAATGAGGATTTAGTAATTTCACATTTGCACTCTGTTTGGCTTGCGAAAGTTGGACTGTCTTTAAGAAACTCTATAGCAGATATTATTGATCTCGGTCAAACTGACTATTCATTATCGGAGAACGTAAAACAACATATACAGTTATCTGAGCAACGTGTAAAAGAATGTATTCAAGAATGTCGCAATATATTAGATCAGTGCAGCGATGATATTCAATTGGTTAGCTGGTACTCGGATGAATGGCTTGAAGCTATAATACGATCTGGTGGAAGAAGATTTTATGAGGCATTTGACAGATGGCGAGACCTATATAGAATAGCACATCAGCAATTGGTTAAATCACAAGATATTGTAAGACATGCCCATCAAAACAGGCTAACTCAAGATGAAAGGCAGTCTGCAGAACGTAAGGGCTGGGAGGCTCAAAGACAATTGGATCTTTTATGCAATAATGTTAAAAGTAAAGAAGATTCCGATTTCTATCCCTATCGTTACCTAGCCTGTGAAGGTTTCCTGCCAGGGTATAACTTCCCACGACTGCCTATCAGAGCATATATACCTGGGAAAAGAGGAAAGGGAAATTTCATTTCTAGAGGTCGCTTCTTAGCCTTATCTGAGTTCGGACCTCGTAATATCATTTATAATGAAGGAAGAAAATATCGAGTTATTAGAAGCCTGATACCTGCCGGTGATTCTGAATCACGATTCACGCAAGTAAAGTTATGTAATACTTGCGGTGCATTTCATACTGGAGAGAGTTTGCAAGTAGATCTTTGCGAACAATGTGATACTCAACTGGATGCAAATAATAGTGAATTTCTCGCTAATCTTTTTGAAATGACAACTGTTTTGACACAACGAGCAGAAAGGATAACCTGTGACGAAGAAGAAAGAACGCGGCAAGGATACGAGATAAGTACGCAATTTCGATTCTCTAAGGAAGACGGTAAAGATCGAAAATATAATGCTGTCGTAAGAAATACTGAAGGAAATGAAGTCTTAATGCTGTCATATGGACCAGCTGCAGAAATATGGAGAATTAATCGTCGCTGGAGAAGAAGTACAACTATTGGTTATACATTCGACCTATCTCTTGGTATATGGAACAGAAGACCAAATAGCACAACAGACACAGCTCTAGACGTTGGGGAAGATAATGTCGCTACTGGAGTTCAGGTATTTGTTCGAGACACGAAGAATATTCTTCTTCTGCAACCGATAAATCAAGAAGATATTAACGAAGTCCAATTAATCAACCTTCAATATGCAGTCCAAAAAGGAATCTGTTCGGTTTTACAGATTGATGATAAAGAAATATCGTCTGAATTAATTGGAACTGGTGATCAACAGAGCATATTATTATGGGAAGATGCTGAAGGATCTGTTGGCGTTTTGCAACGATTAGTTGAAGAACCTGATTTAATGAATGAAATTATAACCAATTCTATCGAGATATGTCATTATGATATCAAGACAAGTGAAGAGATTGATAATATAGAATGTGCGCGTGCTTGCTATGAATGTCTATTGACATATCAAAATCAAAGAGATCATAATAGCTTAAACAGACAACTGATAAGAGATATTTTATTTGATCTAATTGATTGTCGAACTGAAAAATGTTCAGGTATGACATTTGATGAACAATATCAATGGTTAAGACAACAGACTGACAGTAGATCTCGGTTAGAAAAAGACTTTCTTGACCAACTTTATAGAGCGGGTAGATATTTACCTGATTTTGCCCAGAAAAGACTGCCAAACTATCCTTCAAGACCAGATTTTTACTATGAAACTGGTTATGTTTGTGTTTTCTGTGATGGGTCAGTCCATGATGAGGCTAATCAAGAAAAAGAAGATTTGCGGATAAGAACGGATTTACGAAATAAAGGATATCGAGTTATTGTGATTAGATATGACAATCCACTCAATGAACAAATTGAAGAAAATAACGACATTTTTAAAGCGATCAGATAATGAATAATATTAATATTGGATCTTTGGTTAAATTTCGTGGTAGAGAGTGGATTGTCATGCCCTCTCAAGAAAAAGATATGCTATGTTTGCGACCATTAACAGGCAGTGATAAAGACATATGTGGTGTATATCTTCCTATAGAGGCTGAGAATATTAAACCTACTACTTTACCTCTACCATCTGTCGAAGATATAGGAGATCACGAATCTGCAAAATTGTTGAGAGATGCTGCGAGATTATTACTAAGACATGGAACAGGCCCTTTTCGATGTATGGGACAACTTTTGTTTCGTCCCAGGCCTTATCAACTTGTACCTTTATTGATGGCCTTGAAATTAGATAGGGTGAGAATGCTAATTGCAGATGATGTGGGTGTTGGAAAGACCATTGAGGCGACTCTGATAGGTAGAGAGTTGCTTGATAGGGGAGAAATACAAAGAATGGCAGTAATTTGCCCACCGTATCTCTGTAAACAATGGGAGAAGGAGTTTAGAGAGAAATTTAATATTGATGCTGTCATAATAGGAACAAATTCTATTGCGAGATTAGAAAGAAAATTGCCAAGAGAAAATATAAGTATTTTTGAATATTATAAACATATTATTATTAGTGTCGATTTTATTAAATCTAGAAAATACCGAAATTCATTTCTATTACATTGCCCGGGATTTGTTATAATTGATGAAGCACATGGATGTGCGAGGCCGGGAGGACATTCAACCGGTCAAAAGCAACGATATGAACTCATTAAAGATTTGACTAAAGATGAGTCAAGACATATTGTTTTAGTTACAGCCACACCACATAGTGGAATCGAAGAATCTTTCTTGTCGTTATTGGGATTTATTAATCCAGAATTTGAACAACTTGATTTTGATGCAATTCAGCAAAATCAGAGAATTGCATTAGCACAACATTTTATTCAACGTCGCCGAGCCGATGTTGAACAATGGCTGGGTGATACAGCTCCATTCCCAAAAAGAGATTCGGAAGATCCAGGTGAGAAGTCATTTGAACTGTCTTCCTACTATAATGATTTTTTTGTTGATGTTTATAATTTTACTAGAGGACTTGTCTTGTCTGGGAAAGATCAAACTGGATATAGAAATAGAATTAGATTTTGGGCAGCCTTATCCTTGCTTAGATGTGTAATGTCAAGTCCAGCTGCTGCAAAAACAGCTCTTCTAAAGAGACTTGAAAATATCTACTTAGAAGAAGGTGATAGTGACACAGATCATTCGGATTATATTTTTGACAAGACAGATGTTCAGAACTTTGAGGACACTACCCCAACACATATTATTGAAGAAGGTGAACTCAGTTTTTCAGAAAATGAAAAACGAAAATTACGTGAGTTCGCAAAAGCAGCAGATAACCTTAAAGGTGAAAACGATACAAAACTTTGTAAAACTGAAGAAATCGTTAGAAAATTATTAAATCAAGGTTTCAAACCTATAATATTTTGTCGCTTTATACCTACATCTGATTATGTTGCAGAAGAACTGCAAAAAAGACTAAGCAAAGATTTCAAAAAATTACATATTATTTCTGTTACGGGTTCAGTGAGTGATGAAGAAAGGCAGATTCGGGTAGAAGAACTATGTAAATCTCAACGAAGAATATTAGTTGCAACTGATTGCCTAAGTGAAGGGATAAATTTACAAGAAGGATTTAACGCAGTTATACATTATGATCTGCCATGGAATCCAAATCGTTTAGAACAACGAGAGGGCAGAGTTGATAGATTTGGGCAGTTATCAAAAGTAGTAAAAACATGTTTATTATATGGTGAAGATAATCCCATTGATGGATCTGTATTAAATGTTCTTTTGAGAAAAGCAAAAGTAATTCATCACAGATTGGGGATTACAGTCCCAATACCAGTTGATAGTGAAACAGTTATTGAAACTGTCCTTCATTCTCTGTTTTTTCGAGGAGAACCTACGCCACAGCTTAGGTTATTTGATGATTTACCGCCAGTTATTGAATTCCATCGGGAATGGGATAGAGCGGCAGACAGAGAAAGGAAAAGTCGTACAATCTTTGCACATCATTCAATTAAACCAGAAGAGGTGTCCAGAGAATTATATAGCACTGATTCAATATTAGGGAATCCACAGGATATAAAGAACTTCATATATTCATCATGCCAGAGATTAGGAATTCCTGTAAATCGAAAAAACGGTATCTGGGTATTAGATGCTGAAAATTTCCCCTCTTTTATAAACACACAACTAAGAGATAAACAAATAAGTAAGATTGGTTTTAACCAACCTGTTGCTGAAGGTGTAATCTATATACATAGAAATCATCCTCTAACATCTGCATTCGCTGAGTTTATCTTAGAGAATGCTATAAATAAAAATGGTAATAGGGATGTATCAGGGAGATGTGGTATTGTTAGGTCACATGATGTAAAAACAATCACTTTAATATTGCTCATTAGAATAAGATACCTTATTACTAATAAAGACAATATAACATCTATATCTGAAGAGTGTCAAGTTGTTGGATTTTCAGTAGTTGGTTCTACTGAGGAATTGCTCTCCTCTGAAATTGCAGAAAAACTTTTTATGAAACTAGATCCAAGCGGAAATTTATCAATTGATGAAAAGAATTATTGGCTTAATACGACCATGCAAAACTTTAGTAATCTAGTTCGGAAATTAGATGTTATAGGAAAAAATAGAGCTGATTATCATCAAGAATCTTATGATAGAATCAGAAAGACAATAAAAGGTCAAAAAATATCTATTGAACCATTATTCCCTGCTGATATATTATCTTTAACTGTTGTTGTTCCGTCACCGAAACAGTAAGCAAAACACAGAATAAAAGAGTAATGAATACCAAATCCGTGTGTCTTTCATAATGATTTAATTTTGAAGATTTTTATGAACCATATGTCTTATCAAAATATTTCGGTTAATGTTGAACTATCAAAACTAGATCTCAAATCCCCGTGTATCAAGATCCTAAAACTATTAGGGGTGAATACTGTTCAAGAATTCCTCC
>JBHPLC010000094.1:0-6759 GCA_042564455.1 Candidatus Zhuqueibacterota bacterium
GGAGCAAAAAGACCAGATACAGAAACTTCGGAATGACTGGAATAAAAAGATGATCCAGATAGATGCGGATAAAAAAGTAGCCCAGATCGAACTGCAGGAACTGATCAAGGCAGAAGCGTCTGTCCGTAATATCGAAAGTAAAATGAACGAGATCAGTAAGTTTGATAACCAGGTGAAAGTAGGCGGGATTCAGGTGCAGAGAGAAATAAAAGCCCTGATGACCGAAGAACAGTGGAAGAGGTTCAACAGACAGACGGTATTACGGAACAGGGCAGGTACTAACCGCCTGGGTCCGGTTGTGGACAGGCTGAGAGGTGTACAAAGAGGAAACAGAGCCGGTGTGGGCCGCGGCGGCAGAGGCAGAGGCGCCAGAGGTGGTGTTGGAGTCCAGCAGCCGGGCAGAGGTTTCAGAGGCGGAGCAGCACTTATGCAGCGTGGACGCAGAGGCGGAGCAGGTACCGGCATTCAAATGCAGGGATTACAGAGAAATAATCAGGTTCAGCAGGGAGTTCGCGGAGGAAGAAGAGGAGCTATCGGACAGGTACAGCAGGGTGTACGCGGAATGGGCAGAGGTCTGCAGAATAGTAACGGAGCACAGCTGCGTCAGATGTTTCAGGGCCGAGGTTTACAGATGAGAAACGGTATTGGCCGTATCATAAGAAGAACACCTGAAGTTATTAAGGGGTAGGAGAAAATCGGCTGATTTGTATTGATTATTTGACAAAACACTTGTATAATTAAGCAATAGGTGTAAAACTGTTAGAAAGCAGTCTGAAAATATCAACGGGAACAGCGGATACGCTTTTGAAAACCAGAAAAGCAACTAAGGGAATAGAGATCGGATCGTCAATGCGCCTGTCGGACATGTCTGATGAGGCGCTTGTCGAAAAAACTCTGGAAGGTTCTGATGCGGCATTTGGTGAACTGACAAAGAGATACATGCAGAAAAGTTATTCGATAGCGTTCCAGATGGTTGGTGATTTTGAGACTGCTCAGGATCTTTCGCAGGATGTTTTTCTGAAAATATATAAGTCTCTGCACAAATTTAATTTTAAGAGCAAATTTTTCTCGTGGTTTTACAAGATATTGATGAATCACTGCATAAATTATACGAGAAGACGGAAAGCGTTGAAATTTTTGGCATTTTCTGAGATTTTTCAAAGTTCTAACAATGCGCTTGATAAGAATGATATTTTAAAATACTCTGATGAGGAAACTACTGAGAAGCAACGGATGGTCCGCATGGCGGTTGACCAACTGTCTCCAAACCATAAACAGGTAATAGTGATGTGTGATCTTGAGGGTTTTCCGCAGGAAGAAGTGGCAGACATATTAGGAATGGCGATAGGAACAGTAAGGTCAAGACTGCATTATGCGAGGGGAAACCTGAAAAAAATTCTAAAAAAATATTTAAATGAGATATGATCATGGAATGTAAAGATTTTAAAGATTTTATCGGTGAGACAAATTTATCCGGATTAACAGATCCACCGGATGAATTAAAACAGCATCTGAGAAAATGCGGCAGTTGCAGTAAGGAATATCAGGAGGCCAGAGGTCTTGGGGATCTTTTGGCAAGTGTAAAAACGCCTGATATAAAAGATGAATACTGGAACGGTTACCTGGGCGGAGTTATGTCTAAAATTAAAAATACAAAACCCGGGTCAACTTTAGCTGACTTTTATAAAACTCTTTTGATCCCGGCTGCTGCGGCATTGCTTTTATTCGGAGTTTATTTCAGTGATACATATATGCCTTTAGTTGATGAAATGATTTATGGAGATGAATCCTATACAAGTTCACTGGATTTTATTATGAATGAACATTCTGAAGCGATGTCCAAGTATTTATTGAATACGGATGCTATATTTTTAACTGAGACATTATTTCCGGATACTGAGAGTGATTCCGGAACTGATATAAGAAATAATCAATAAAGGTTAACGCCATGCGTTTAAAAATAATAATGTTTGTTTTTATCGGCCTGCTTGCTGTATCATTTGTTTTTAATAAGCCTGAGAATGCTAAATCTCAGCAGATACAGCCAGAGCAGATAACACAGTTATTCGATAAAGTAAAAGATGCGAGGGCAAATGTAGGCTACAGGGGGACTGTTAAGGTTGAAAGGCATTATGGTGACAGACAATCCGGTAGAAGAGGCGGCGGAAGAGATTCCAGCGGAAGAGGCGGCGGAGGTAGAGGCGGAAGCAGAGGTCTCAGTGAGAGAGGCGGTGGAAGAGGTTCGAGTGAATGGGGTACATTCAGAAAAACTGTTACGTTTATACCTTCACTGAGTATTAACAGAGAAGAAATGATCTTTGATCAGCTTGAACAATCAATGAGAGACAGCCTTAGAGGCAGGTGGAATAGAGCCCGTTCGGAGTCGAGCAGGAGATACAACAGTTTCAGAGGGCAGATGGGTTCAAATTTCAGAAGAGATCTCCCCCAGGGGATGAATTTTGCAGATATAGAAGTTAAACCGGATCTGCTTGCCCGGAATTATAATTTGTCATATAAGTCCAAAGAGACTATAATAGACAGGTCTGTCGATTATATTTCAATAAATCCTAAATACCCTCACAGGCCTGGGTATAAATTATGGATCGATGAAGAAACCGGTGTTATCCTGAAAAATGAAGTTTTTATCCCCTCGGAGTCAGATACACTCAGATTTATTGAAGAATTCGAAAGTATTCAATTTGCAGATCCTGAAATGATAGAGCAGTTCAGACAGCGGATGTCCCAGGAGAAACCGCAGGAAATAACAGATGAAGGTCATAGGAAACCCGAAGGTATCCAAAGAACAAGATTTTCTTCAATTAATGAATTACCAGGCAGGATCAGGTCACAAGTGGTTGTTCCAAAGGTGCTTCCTGAAGGTTTTGTTTTAGATGAAGTGCGCATAAACAGTGAAGGAAGACGCAGAATTCTCTTTCATCAGATCTATACGGATGGCCTGATAGCATTTTCACTGTTTCAGAACAGGGGCGATCTGCCTAAAGAATTTCAGAAACCGGAAATGTCGGGAAGGCATGGTTCGCAGCGGTCCCGGCCGATGCCTTCAAGGGATATTATTATGGTCAAGAAAGATGATAGGAATAACTATATTGTTATAGGGATCTTAAACAGGGATCTTTTGCAGATGGTCTTTGACAGTCTTCCCGGAAAAAAGCCTTGATCTGATCCGGTTATCTTCTTTCCAGATTTCTGAGGGTAAATATGTTGTCCGGGATATCAACATCGAACTGAACATCAGTCATAATTAATTCTGTATAGGAATTTTTTCTCAGCATATCCCGCATTATCATATGTGTCGGATAGTTTTTCCCGCCTATTATTTCGATCTTCTGTACGGTCATTTCCTTCATTAATTTACCTGTATTAGCATACAGTTCACTTTTCAGGGGTACGAACTGTTCCTTGTCAACCCAGACTTTTCTTCTGTAATATGTTACATCTTTTTGATTAGCTGTTAATTCGATTACATAACATAGTTTTTCATTAAATGTTTGATCTTCGAGTAATACGGAGTCATATTTTTCTCTTAATGACAGCCTGTTCATTGAATCTTCATAGGAAAAATCACTTCCCATCATGCTTTGTCTCAGCAGATGCCCGGATATTTTTACAGTTTCTTCAATATTAGGAAGAAACATCCAGAGGTTGTTATCGATCCTGAGGTATTTGGTTCCTTTATCCCGTGCGGGAGAGACAAATTCCACGAACGAGGTCTTGTCTCCTTTTCCCCAGATCCTCATTTCCTTTTCATCGACTCTGTTTTTCTGATGGATTACCATTTTTGAGCTGCTGATCACTGTTTCTGCGACCATATTTTTGTCTACCTTATCCAGGATTTCTTCAGGGGATAACTGCTGAGAATAGCCGGCAGCAGTTATAAATGCACATATACAGAAGATGCAGAGATTAAATATTGATTTTTTTAATGTATAATTCATGACTCACCACTTTCTAAAATGATCTTAGTGCTTTAGTTGGTTCCAGTCTTGCTGCTTTTAATGCAGGAAAAATTGCCGAGATCAGTGATACGACCATTCCGAGTAAAAATGAAAAAATCACATGCCACCATCTCATATCGGCATATACTACCTGGCGGATCGGTAGAGAAAGATCTTTTGCTACATTACCGAGAGAAATGCCGTTAACTTCAAGATAATGAGCCCAGTATCCACCGATCACTATTCCAGCGATCCCACCCAAAAATCCTATTATCAGAGCTTCGGTTATAAAGACCTTTAAGATGTCTTTTCGTTTCATACCGAAAGCGGTCATAACACCTATCTCACCTGTTCTTTCCATTACCGCCATTAACATTGTGTTGATTATGCCGAATGCGGCAAGCGTACCGAACAGACCGATAATTATCACATAGGCAACATCAATGATGGGCAGGTACTGCTTGATAAAACTATTTTCAAACCATGGCAGAGCAATATAATTTTCCTTGATCCCGTTTGTATTTAGAATTTGATCAGTTATCTCCGCTGTTTTTTCTATATCATCTAAAAAGAGTGTTATCTCACTTGCCTGATCAGCCATATCAAGCATTTCCTGCCCTTTATCCAGCCTGATATAAAATATCCTGTTCATCATTGGATTTAACAGATTTACAATTCCTGTGACTACGAATTTTCCTGCTGCCATCGAACTGTAGGGAGTTCTGGATAAAACTGTTATGGTGTCTCCAGGTGTCAATCCCAGGTTGGCTGCGAGTTCGGAACCAACTATAGTTTCGCCATATTTCCGGGCTAAATTGTTTTCAGAGAATGATCTCCCCGTAACGATTGAATCAGATATCTTTAAATTGTTTTCCTCAATCTCAGGTTCGATCGCCATTCCCAATCCCTGTTCATCTTTTTCATTAAAATAGATCAGACCTCCGAATTTTATCCTGCCACCTGCAGAAGAAATGCCCGGTATGGTTTTGAGTGACTCTTTTATATCCCGGCAATCTTCAACAGGGACATTTAGCGAGAGCATTCTTTCTTTCAGATTATAATCGGGGTGTCTTATGTTTATATGTCCGGTTTGTTTTATGGAATCTTCGATCATGCTTCCAAAAGCCCCTTTTAAATAACTGAACATGAAAAGAAAAGAGCCTACAGAGGTAATAATCACCACCATAGTAAGAAGAGTACGGCGTTTTTGGCGCAGTACATTTCGGAAAGCCAGTCTTATAAGATATTTTACAGATATCATAGAATTATTATGTTATACGGATCTTAGTGCATCCGTTGGTTCCAATCTCGAGCTTTTCCATGAAGGATACAGGGCAGAAATAAGTGCAACAGCCACTCCTATCAAAAAGAAAATAAAGAGTCCGAAATAAGTTATATCAGCATAGATATAATTTCCGACAGGAAAATCCGAAAAAGCAGATTCCCTCATTTCTGTTATATTCCATCCATTAATTTTCAGGTAAAATGCAGCCGGTCCGCCTATCATGCATCCTGTCAGACTGCCCAGGATACCGAGAACAACTCCTTCGACAGAAAACATGTACATTATCTTACGTTTTTTAAAACCCATGGCCATAAGTGTTCCGATCTCCTGTGTTCTTTCAAAAATTGACATGAGCATAGTATTCATAACACTGGCGGAAGCCATTATGAACAGGATCAGGTATATGATCTGGCGCGCTTTTGCCCTTATCTCAAAAATTCTTACAAGCGTTTCTGAGACAACATCCCAGGTTGCGATCTCGAAATTATCTATATCATTTCCGGAAATAACCTGAGAGATATCATTCTTCAAGGCATTTGCACTGTTCATTGAACTACCAAAAGCTGTAATTTCCGTAATTTCGCCATCCATGTCGAGCAGATTCTGAGCAGTACTTAATGGAATATAAAACCAGTTGTTGTCTATCTCCGGATTATTGGTATTTAACAAGCCTTTGATAGTTACATCGAGAGCGGTTAAGGCATCGTATTTTGTTCTTGCTATAACGGTCAGATTATCTCCGACATTGACTTCGAGCAGTTCAGCGATCTTTGTTCCAATAAGGATCTGTTCATCATTTTGTGCTAAATATTCCCCTTTGACTATTCTGTTTTTCAGATCAAATGAGCTGTGTTCACGTTCTATATTAATTGCCGAACCGGTCAGAATAAGTTCATCAATTCCATTAGTTAATGTTGCCTGAAAAAGTATTTTCTCAGCTGTTGACCTGACTGAGGGCAATTCATTAATATTAGAGATTATTTCTTCGTAACCACTGAAGGAATAGTCTAAAGGCAGTGTCAGTTCATCATCCTGATATCCTTTGCCATAGACTTTTACATGACCTGATTTTGTATCAACCGATAATTTTATAGATTGACGTTCCAGGCCGATGGAAAGGGCGACAGTCAGGATAGAGATTGCAATACCTATCGTAATCGTCAAAAAAGTCAATATCGATCTTCTGATATTCCTGAAAACATTTCTGAAAGCCAGTTTAATTATTAAAAACATAATCTATCTATCAATTGTTATTCGGCTGAATTCTTTCTTTGTGGATCTTTCCATCTCTAAGAATAACCAGTCTGGAGGCCATTTCCATGACCATTTTATCATGCGTCGAGAAAACAAAGCTGATATTGTTTTTCTTGTTGAGTTCTTTCATTATCTTCAGAATAGCCCTGCCGGTTTTTGAATCGAGATTTGCAGTCGGTTCATCCGCGAGTATAACCCGCGGTTTTTTTATCAGTGCACGTGCGACTGCAACTCTCTGCTGCTGTCCACCGCTGAGTTCCATGG
>JBHPLC010000095.1:0-6714 GCA_042564455.1 Candidatus Zhuqueibacterota bacterium
GAATACGGTTTTTATTGGACTGCTGTTAGTTTTTGCCGCCTGTTCTGTTCAAGAACAGCCGGCTGAGCTGGCAAGATGGGAAGAACAGGCGGAAAGGATCGAAATTATTAGAGATGATTTTGGTGTACCGCATATCTATGGGAAAACTGATGCCGATGCAGTATTTGGTTTATTGTATGCTCAATGCGAAGATGATTTTAAACGTGTGGAGAGAAATTACATCTGGGCGATCGGCCGTCTGGCTGAAGTAGAGGGCGAGGGTGAATTATACAGTGACCTGAGAGCCCGCCTATTCATGACAAAAAATGAGGCTGTTCAGCTATATGAAAGCAGTCCGGACTGGTTGAAAAAATTGTGCGACGCATTCGCTGACGGTATTAACTATTATCTTTATACACATCCTGAAGTTAAACCCAGACTGTTAACCCGTTTCGAACCATGGATGCCCATGTATTTCAGTGAAGGATCGATCGGCGGTGATATAGAACGTGTATCCGTAAGAGGAATAAGGGAATTCTATGATAAGCAGCAAACCGGTGGTCAGAAGGAGTTTAATGATAATCCAGACCGAGCAGCTGACAATGAGCCGCGAGGATCCAACGGGATCGCTGTTTCCGGAAAACTGACGGAATCAGGCAATGCAATGCTTCTTATCAATCCGCATACCTCATTCTTTTTCCGCGGAGAAGTTCATGTTGTAAGTGAAAAGGGGCTGAATGCTTACGGTGCGGTAACCTGGGGGCAGTTCTTTGTATACCAGGGATTTAACGAAAAAACAGGATGGATGCACACATCAACGGCCACAGATGTAATGGATGAGTTTATTGAAACAGTAGTTGAAAATGAAGACGGATTACATTATAAGTATGGTGATGAACTTCGGCCGGTCGAGTCACAGGAAGTCACCCTGAGATATAAGGATAATGGCGGGATAAAGGAAAGGAATTTCACTATTTATCGTACGCATCATGGCCCTGTAACTCAGGCAGTTGACGGGAAGTGGGTTGCCTCTGCAATGATGTGGGAACCCGTAAATGCTTTAATTCAGTCATATACGAGAACAAAGTTAAACGGACATGAAGAATTCAGGGAAATGATGAATATTCGCACTAATTCTTCAAACAATACTGTTTATGCTGATGCCGGTGGAAATATTGCTTATTATCATGGTAATTTTGTTCCGAAAAGAGATGTGAGATTTAATTATAGAAGGCCTGTTGACGGTAGTGATCCAGCAACAGACTGGCAGGGACTGCACACTGTTGATGAGTGTATTGTTGTTGTTAATCCTGCTAACGGCTGGATACAGAACTGCAATTCTACACCCTTTACCTGCGCTGCTGAATTCAGTCCAAAAGTTGAAGATTATCCAAATTACATGTCAAGAAGCAGTGAGAACTTTCGCGGGATCCATGCGATAAGACTGCTGAAAAAAACAAGTGGTTTAACATTGGACAAGTTAATAGATCTGGCATATGATCCCTATTTACCTTCCTTTGAAATGTTAATTCCGGGTCTGGTAAGCGCTTATGACCAGTCGAGAAATCCTGATAGTTCATTAAAAGAACCGATAGACGCACTTCGGAATTGGGATTTTGCTGTCTCAAAAGAATCAGTGGCGATGTCCCTGGCTTATTATTATGGAAATGTTTATAGAAGTGAAGGTGATACGCCAAGAGGATTAAGTACGATAGACAGATATGAGTATTTCGGCTCAAAATCACCGATTGAAGAGCGCTTAAGTATTTTCAGAAAATCAGTGGACAATCTTATAGAGGATTTTGGAAGCTGGAATACACCATGGGGTGAGATCAACCGTTACCAGCGTTTAAACGGGGATATTGCACAGGTTTTTGATGATGACAAACCCAGCATACCTGTAGGATTAGCTTCAGGCAGCCTGGGTGCGTTAGCTTCATACGGCGCCAGGTCATACAGGGGAACAAAAAGAATATACGGCACTTCCGGTAACAGTTTTGTCGCGGTGGTTGAGTTCGGTGATAAGGTTAAGGCAAAGAGTATGCTTGCCGGCGGTCAAAGCGGTGATCCGGATTCTCCGCATTTCGATGACCAGGCACAGCGCTATGCAGATGTACAGTTTAAAGATGTAGCATATTATCGGGCAGATGTAGAAAAAAGAGCGGAAGCCAGATATCATCCGGGAGAGAAAAGATAAGCATTGAGTTAAGTAATCATAATATTAACCAATTTTACCAGGAGAAAAAGCAAATATGAACCAGGACATTCTGCAGGGAAAGGTAAAAATGCTTCAGGAGAAGTATACTAAAATGATCATGCAGGCTGCCCAGGAGGGAAGAACGGCAGACGTTCAATCTCTCAGCAATAAAATGCAGCAGGAAATCCAGTCTATCATAAATGAGGGTACTTCTCAAATGCATAACAGCCATTTGTCTTCTTCACCGGGTAATGCCGAGAATCAGGTAAATGTTACCGGAGAAGGTATAACAGAAGGTGTAGGTAGTGATATCGAAGAAATAGAAGAAGACGAAGAAGAATGATAGAAATCTATTAAATTGAAATTTGCATCTTTATCAGATTTAGGTTGTTGCTTTGATCTTAAAGTGATTTTTGATATAATGATTAATAGAGTTTGTTTAATCAGGGTGGAAGAATCGTTGATTCCAGTGTTATGAATTAAAAAAGAATAAACAAATCACATATTCAGATCAGTTTTTCGCGGAGTAATTTTTCTGGGGGAAAATTTTTAAACATAATAAACTATTGTAATCTCAAAACCACATATCAATAACTTCAGCAAATACAATATAACTTCTTTAAGGAATATAGGTTAGCAGTATCCTATAAAGTTGATTATTTATTCCTGTCTTCAGTTATTTTGACACAAATTTGGTATAAAATAATATGATAATACATTCTATCTATTATTTTCTATACCGGTATGACCAATTAATAATAAATATTTGAACTTTATCGGTATTTCAAGCGACATATATAGTGAATCTTAAAAGGGAATACTCTTGAGAACAAATAAACAGGAAATATATAATGAACTTCTCGTGCTTCGATGCCGCAGGAAAGAAGACGGTGCAATGGAAGAATTGGTCGGGAGATGGGAAAAACGGCTTTTTTATTATATACGGAGGTTCATAAGAAACGAAAAAGATGCGTGGGATATTCTTCAAGTGATCTGGATAAAAGTATTTAAAGGAATAAACTCTTTAAAGAATCCGGAGAAACTGCATCTCTGGCTTTACCGGACTACCTGGAATACAATAAATAGCTATTGGAGAAAAAAGTATTCAGACAGAATCATTGACGAATCTTTCGAAGAGGTTGAATACAGTGAACCGGATAAAGGAATCATCCGGTTTGAAAATTCAGAACAAGTTCACTATGGGCTGAACCGGCTGTCACCTATTCACAAAACGGTATTAACACTGTATTTTTTGGAAAACTTTAGCATTGCGGAGCTTGCAGAAATACTTGAAATTTCCGAAGGAACGGTAAAATCAAGATTATATTACGCTAAAAGAACGTTAAAAAATATACTTAATGAAGGTTAATAAAATGAATCAAAATGCACAAAATAAGTTTGATGAGCAGTTGATCTTTCACGAAACTATTAATCAGGATTATTATAAAGAATATAAAACGGAGATAAACTCAATGATCGAGAAAAAACTCAAGGGAGCTGCAAAGAAAGCATTCATAATACTGACAGTATATGGGGCTGCGGTTACAGTATTTCTGCTTGCATACCTGTTAACTAATCAGACACTTTCAGCGGAAAAGAGTATTGGAATGGTTATAGGAAGTATAATAGGACTTTTCTTTGCTGTTTTTGGGGGGATAGTCTTAAAAAAAGGCAAAATAAATATGAGGTCGAACCTTAATGTTTTTAGTTTGTTTTTAGGCTGCTTATGGTATATTGTCTCATTTTACATTGTATTTCTTATAGTAAAAAATCCGGTTTCCCATTTTACGGTCATAGGCGCATTAACTGTAGTCATTACGCTTGTAATAATTACTGCCGTGATCCTTAGTATCCGGATTTACCAATCTGAATTAAAAATCAGGCAAAATTTGCTTAAAATTCACTATGATATTTCAAAGGAATCAAATGCATGAAAAATAGATGTTTTAACTTAAAACAACTTTTGTTAATATAAATTTTACCAGTCAGTCGATGTTTCTTATAATTTTACTTGATAATCGTATTAAACAAAAGTTTAAAAGTACCATGGGTCTGGGATCTATGCTGAGTTCTGAAACCGATAAGAACTATTTCACCCTCACCATATTGGACAGATACCATACCGGATTTATTAGCAATTTTATCTTCGCCCATTAACCAGCCGCTTTTAAGAAGATCTTTGTCTTTGTACCTTACAATAGATTGATATTTGTCATTATTTCTACCTGTAGTGATCTTAAAAGCAGGACTGCTGTAAAACAGAACCAGTCCTTCATCCGGCATACCGTAAGCGAGCGGGGAAGTGTTGTCAATATTTACCTTTATTGTTGAACCGGGACAGAAAAAGTCTGTTGAACCAAGGCCTTCGATGGCATTTTCAATCTGCAAACCGAATTCCTGAACGGCAAATTCATACGAACCTCCAAGCGCTACAAGCGTGCCTCCATCTCTTACAAAATCCTTCAGATTTTCAACACCATTTCTTCCTATACCGCTCCTGTATTTTTCAGGATAACTGCTTGATGCCCTCGGGGAAGTAGGTCCAATGATTCTTCCCGGTGAATCACTTGGGAGAATTATTACGTCCCATCTATTTTTTAAACCACTTGTTTTGATCTCTGCATCTCTTAAGGATTCGTACGGGAATGCAAATTTTTCTAAACAGAGCCGGGTCCAGCCTTCATCCATGTTACCGCCATTGTAGCGCCTGTACATTCCGAGTCGTCCTCTTTTTACATCATGGATTCCATCCTGTGGTAAATTTTGAAGTGTTTCAAAGTTCACTCCTGTTTCCCGAGCTATTTCAGTAATGTCATTTTTATCACCTTCTAAGACAATAAAATCACCCGGTTTGTGTTCATTATAGGACTTGTCAAGTCTTTTAACCTCAATGCCTTTATTAATGATCAGATTGACTGCTGTGAAGCTGTTGTTTAACCTTCCATCTAAAATGTATTCGTTACTATTGGAAGATACAATCCCTGTGATCGCTTCATCTTTAGTAAGAACTGTAAAGTCACCCGTAACATCGCCCTTAATCGGTTCAACATTCACACCCATAAATTCATACATAGTGTGGGTTGAAATATCATATGGTCTTTTTGGAGTACCATCCTCATTGCGTGTCCAGGCGTTATCTGCGTAATGTGTTTCTGCGAGCAAATTGCGTATCAATCCCATCTTCGGCTGAACAAGAGTAATTATGTAGGAATTTTTTTCGTATGTTTTACCATGAACTGCAAAATCTGCCTGAGCCTTTTGTATTTCAATTCCTGATTTCAATAGAGTATTGATCATGGTAACCGCAGTTAAATAGTCATGCTGATTTGCAGGAATGATCACATTGTTAATGTCGCCATCGGCTCCACGTTCAGTCTGGTTTTTTCCTTTAAGGTATGCATTTCTAAGCACGGTTTCCCTGTTTCTTGCGGCCATATCTAATAAAGCTCTGGCAGATATTTTCTTCTGCTGAACAATATTTCCCAAACGCCACCAACCTCCGGGCCAGGGATTCGGGAATGTTGATTGAGCTTCATATGCCGGAAATTGTCTTGCACCTCCACTTAACTGATCCGGATGTATATATATGGGTGAAGCCAGATTTACACCTGCTGATTCTGTCAGCATGCCTGCGATATTGTGAAAGGGAGTGATCCAATGCCAGCCAAAATGCCCCCAGCCGGGGTATTGTGCTGCATTCAGTACACCTTTAATACCTTTTTCTTCTAACTTGTAAGCAATATGTGCTCCATACCAACTGATCTCCCGCCAGATGAGCGGATCGGCATATGGACGTATCGGATCGCAGTAGGGCGGTACATAAAAACGCGCACCATATGTACCCATATGGTGATGGTCTATATAAGCCTGCGGCGGCCAGTCGACATACATTATCTTAGCAGCGTATTTTGATTCAGTCAAATTCAGGTAGTCACCATCTCTATTGTTATCATGCCCGGAATATGTATTATATAACCACGGCAAACTCGAACCTTCGTATTCTGTTCCGACGGTTTCCCTGTACCAGTCCGTTACCATAATCTGACCATCAGGATTAAAACTTGGAATCATGAAAAATATAACATTATCCAGAATTCTTTGCGTTTCAGCATCATTTCCGGAAAGAAGATCATAGGTCAGTTCCGGCGTCATCTGAGTTCCTCCAACCTCTGAAGCATGTAAACTCATGGACTGGCAAATTACGGCTTTGCCTTCTATGATATATTCTTCTATTGTATATGTGTCAATTCCACGAGGATCACTGATCTTTTTATTGATCTCTTGATACTTATCCAGGTTTGCCAAATTTTCCGGCGAAGAAATAATGAGTACTAAAAAGGGATTACCCTGTGTTGATGGCCCCATGTTAATGACCTTTAGTCTGTTGCTCTCGGTTTCAACCCGGTTAAAATATTTGACAATATCATCCCATCTTGCGAGTTTTTTATCTGTACCCAGCTTGAATCCAAAATGTTCTTCAGGAGTAGTAATATTATTCTGTGCTAAAGATAGTGTAAAGCTGCACAAAATTAAACTTA
>JBHPLC010000096.1:0-6674 GCA_042564455.1 Candidatus Zhuqueibacterota bacterium
GTGGTCAGTTCGGGGGACAGGCAGCCCGTGAGTGAGCTGTCAAAGTTCGGCGAGTTCTTTATGGCATACGACGGTAACGTTATTAGCGCTAAAGAACTTAAAGAGGAAATGCTGAAAGAAGGGCACTCCTTCACCGGGTATTATGATCCCTCTTATGTCCCGGATAACGTGCTGATCGGAAAGATTCTGGCTTTAAAAGGCCCCGTTGACGGGATCGAGGAAGTCAGCAAAAGAATACACGGTGATTTCTCGCTTATACTGTTGACTAAAAAAGGACTGATCGCTGCAAGGGGATGGGGGAGGAAACCATTGATCCTCGGTAAAAGCGGCGATAGTTTTGTGGTCGCATCGGAGTCCTGTTCATTTCCTAATCTCGGGATAGAGATAGAACGGGATGTCAAACCGGGCGAGATAGTAATGATCGATGAAAACGGATTTACTACTTTGAAGCAGCTGGATATCGGGATGATCAAATACGGCACTTTTGAGTGGATCTATACCGCGAACGCTTCATCCATCATCGACGGTGTTTCGGTCGAGGAATTCAGGAACAAGGTCGGGGCAAAACTTGCGGAAAGGTATCCGGTCGAAGCGGATATAGTTTCCGAGATCCCGAATTCCGGTATCGGGTATGCGATCGGATATGCGAATGCCACGGGGATACATCACGAAAGGATTTTCGTCAAATATGATTATGCGGACAGGAGTTTTACACAGGGTACTGATGCCGAACGTGAAATGGAAGCGAAAAGGAAACTTATCCCGCTAACCCCGATAATCAAGGGTAAACGTATAATAATAACCGATGACTCGATTGTAAGGGGGACACAGACAAGGGAAAGCCATGTCCCGAGACTGAAGGAAGCAGGGGCGAAAGAAGTGCATGCGAGGATCGGATGTCCGCTGCTGCAGGATAAGTGCAGCTACGGAAAAACGACCAAGAAAAAAGATGAGATCCTTGCCGTGAAAATGGGAATGACCGAAGATAACGATGTGAAGGATTACCTGGGGCTTGACAGTGTGGGATTCGCAAAACCGGAAGACCTGGCCGAAGCCTGCGGCAAACCGATCACCAACCTGTGCCTCTCCTGCTGGGGCCTCGATTAGTAATCTTCGATCCGGTATAACCGGTTTCAGAAATGAAAATGAAATTTTCCTGCTCGAAATCTATTATCGGGCAGGATTTTTTTATCCCCCCGCCACACCTGACAATAGAACCATTGTCAAAAAAGTTGACAATAATATTTTTGTTAAAGAATCCCCCCGCCGGAAAATTATAATGCAGGGGGATTTTGAATTATTATTTCTACAAATGCGAATCTTTATCAGAAAGAAGCGAAGCTTCTAAGCTTCAATAGGATCGGGCTGTTCCTGTTTACCATCATCACCTGATCCGCTGTTCCTGTTACCTCCTTTTTTCTCTTTGATCTTTCTGGCGAAGAGGAAGAATATCCCCGGGCCGAATGACAGCAGGGCAATGGATATACCAGCCGCTATTCCCGACAATGTAAAGAACGGTGCACAGCATTCCTGACGATGACGGGAAATTATATGGCTCGGGATCGCAACAAGCACCGCCAGTATACTTCCTCTTAACAGCCAGCCTGTCATATATGAAATAAAAGCCTTCGGATCTTCACTGCTGTAGTTTTTAAAGAAGATAAATCCCCAGACGATCCAGGTCAGAATAAGAAACGACAGGAACCACCAGTTATCCAGGAATGCGCTGGATGTGGTTTCCCCCCAGATCATGATTGCCGAGAAATAAACAATCATACCGATCATGAGCGCCATCGGAAACGCCCCGAAAATTGCGGATGTTATTACACTGCGCCTGCCGACCGGTCTTTCACGGGTGATCCGGACGGGTATGAAAAGAAGCACTGCCTGAACAATAAATAGAAGAGTAACAATCCACAGAAAGTAGAATCCCAGCCAGTCGGTTTCTTCCTGAAAAACATAGACTATTAATACTCCCAGAATTGAGATACAGACAAGATAAAGTGCAAGTGTGAGTAATGCCCAGCGTTTCATTTTACCTCCTTTGTCAAAACAGGATGATACTGTTCTGAAATTCCCGAATTGACCTTAAAAGAGAATAATTGGGATTTTTGAGTCAAACTACACCAGATCGGATAATGTTCCGCAAAAAAAAGGAGTGTTTACTTATATAATTCCATAGAATGTTAATCAATCCTCGACCTTCCAGACGGCAATGCCTGTATAGCCTAAAATAATGGAGAAGATGGGAACGGTAAATGCAAACCATACGTAGGGTAAGTAATCCAGAACAGGAACATCGAGCATACTGCTGCAGAATCCTCCCGCAACACCCCATGGAACAAGCGGAGCCGAAAGTGTTCCGGAGTCCTCGAGCGACCGGGTGAGAACAGTTGTATCGATCTTCCGTTTCTTGAATGCCGGCAGGAACATCTGTCCGGCAAGAATAAGGGAAAGTACCTGGTTACCGGTGAACAGGATTACGGTGTAACACGAAGCAAGTACCGATGCAATAAGCGAACCGGTTCTTTTGATCCGTCCGATGAGACTTTCCACGATGACTTTGAGCACACCTGTTGCGTCCAGTGCTCCTCCAAGGGCGCCTGCAAGAATTATCAGGGTTATTACAGATTCCATCGAAGTTATACCGCCCCGGCTCAAGACCTGGTCGACACTCTGAACTCCGGTCTGTGACTCAAAACCGGTCGTAGCCGCACCGAATGCCTGTGAGACAGAGACATCCTGAAAGACAACCGCCCATAATAAACCGAAAAGAACATTAGAAAATATCAGTGGGAGAGTGGGCACCTTTTTAATCGCCATGGACAGCATTACGATCACAGGGACAAGGTTATACCAGCCGACATTCCAGCCGGAATCTATTCCGGAAAGCATATTGTTAAACTGGTCTCCGTCGTCAACACCTGAACTGTTCCCGGCGAACCAGAATAGCAGGAATGTGACCACTGCGGCTGGGATGGTCGTGTACATCATCGACCTGATGTGCAGGAAAAGATCGGCTTCACCTATTGCTGCGGCAATATTAGTGGTGTCTGAAAGTGGTGACATTTTATCACCGAAATATGCTCCGCTGATGACAGCGCCGGCGGTGATCGAGGCATTGTAACCGAAACCCGCCTGAACTCCGATCAAGGCTATACCAACTGTCCCGATCGTACCGTATGCTGTTCCTGTCACTAACGAAACAATAAGGCATACGAGAAAAGTGGTCGGAAGGAAAAAGGCAGGGGAGATTATTTTAAGTCCGTAAAAGATCAGCGTCGGGATCGTTCCGCACTGGATCCAGACACCCACCAGTGCACCGATAAGAAGAAGGATCAAAGCGGCAATTCCGACCTTACCGACTCCTGCAAAAACACCTTCCTGGAATTCCTTCCATGGTTGACGGAGATAAAAACTGAGCGAACCGATGATACCCACGGCAAGTGTCAGGGGAAAAAATACTCCCTCTATTCCTGATCCTAAACGCAGGCACAGGACAATTGTCCCGGCTACCAAAAATAAGGTGATTATCGATTCTCTGACGGTTGGGAGTCTGCCCTGGCTCAAATTATTCTCCGTATTTTTGGTGATTTCTATGTGGCACCCTTAAATTTATTTAGGGGTGTATTATAAAGGATCTGATCTATACACTAACAACATCGGCAGAGGGATCCTGAGTTTTATCGCATCCTCGACCGGACAGACATAAACACAGCCGCTGAAATGCACACACTCACGCGGATATGTGACAACCGGGATCTCTCCCTCAACAGATCCGAAGAAAACATCCTCGGTGCATATCTCAACACAGTCACCGCAAGCCGTACATTTATCCGCGTCAATTACAGGCGGCATTTATCCCTCCTAATAATTCCTCCACTGCATTTCAGTCTGACCGTTCCGGTCTTTGATTATATGTGCTTTATTAAGTGCCGGATCCGTGTGCGGGTAATCCGGCCTGTTATGCAGACCTCGTGTTTCCTTTCTGTCCAGTGCCGAAATAAACACAAGTTCGCCGATCTCTATCATATTTTTAACCTCGAGGCATCTACCCAGCTCATGCTGGTTTTCGGCAGTCATCGAACTTTCCGCTTTTTCCTTTATCCGTCTCAGGTGGTTCAAACCCTGTTTCAGTATTGTTTCATTTCTGACATTCCCGGCGTAGTCACTCATTACCTGCTGAAGCGCTATATTTGTTTCCTCCCAGTCAGGTCCTTTCTCCATTCCGAGATGTTTTCCAAGCATTTTTTTAAGACTTTCGATCTTCTTCTTTTCCTGATCGATATTCGGTGATCCTGCTTTTGACGCATAATCAGCGGCATTCTCACCGCTTATCCAGCCGAAAGTGGCGGCGGCGGAGATATCGCCATAAGACTCATCCCCCGCAGAATACAATCCGGGGATACTTGTCTCTGCTTTTTCATTTGCCACAACCAGTCCTCCGGCCCTTAAGGGATATGTGGCAAACTCTATCGGATGTTTTCTGACATCGATACCTTCATCTTTCATATGATCGATCAGTGAAATATTGCCCTCGTGTTCCATCCAGTGCATCATATATTCATGGTCTTCATCAGTCATACCGGTGCAATCCATGTAAACCGGGCCTTTACCGGATTTTGTATACTCTTCGGCGACCAGTTTATTCACTTCCATTATCATATCGCCGTATTTCCTGTCCGGTTTAGAGACAAATGTACCCACCGGTTTTCCATCAGCATCCTTAAGTACACCAACCCATGTTGCCTGACCGAACTTGGCGAAATATTTCGGCCCGATATGTCTCTGGGGCATCTCGACATTCTGGAGTTCAGCGCCCGCACGGTATGCCATAGCGCGTCCATCCCCCGTCTGTACCCCCCCGTGAGGATCATTAAACATCCACCCGGGAGTAATACTCGGGTAAAGACGTGAACATTTACCGGTACCGAGAATTACTGTTTTTGCTTTAAAAATGACAATTTTATTTTCTCTGGTGTGGATCCCGACTGCTCCGGTTATTCCGTTTTCATTTTTCAGAAGCTCGTAGATCATAATACGGTTGAAAATCTTTGCACCTCTTTCTTCAGCCTGCCTGATCAGAGCCTGTTTCTGAAATCTGCCGTGATATTTTATGTGGGTCATGGTCCTTCCGGGAAAAGAATGCCCGGCAAATTCCCATTTACCCTTATACTTCATCGGAATTCCCCAGTCGTCCCAGAGTTTTACTATATCATAAGTTCTTGTAAACTGTTCCCGGAGTATATTTTTACTGATGAGGATTTCGCCCTTGGCGGTTTTCAGCAATTCATCGATGAACAGATCCTTATCCGGGCCGTGAACTTCCGGTATATATGTCTCAAAATGATCATTACCGGACCGTCCGCAGCCGCTGTACTCTACATTTCCTTTTTCAGCAACGATCACATCAGCACCAAGCTCACTCGCACGGATCGCAGCCATTAAGCCTGCAATTCCGCCCCCCGCACACAGAACGTCACATTCAAATACTTCTTCCTTCAAAAGAATACTCCGGATTTATTGAAGCTTGATGATAGCAAATCACTTTATCCGCCCTAATTAATTCTGTTTTGAGTAATACTTAAATACCGGATATTTCGCATTTCCGCTTTCAACACCGTTCCTGATCAGCAGATCATCAAAATAATTCCATACTGTCAGCCCGTCATCTGCTTCAGGTTCAAGTGCATAAAATATAAGGTATGCATAAGGTTGAGCCAGGTCAACTACATACGAACCGGCAGTCATTTCCTTTGTCGTTTTTGTGAAATTTCCCTCTATAGAGACTAAATTATGTTTCTGGTACTCTCTCTGCTCTCTCGAATATCCGGTAATAGTAAACTCTTCACCATCAAATGTAGTGTTTTGTTCAAGCACATCAACTTTTACACCGTGTTCTCTAAGTTTATCTGCAACATTTGTTAATTCAGCAGGGAATACATATCCTCTTGGAACCGTGCTTAGATGAGTCGGTTCATAATTATGCATCATTTTCACATTGGGTATCCATACAAGTTTGCCAGTCCTCTGCCGCCTCATTCTCCTGCCCGTTGCATCGGGATCTATAATAGTCTCATAAACCAGAAGATCGGAAGGTTCACCGAACTGGGTGATTTCAAATTTTACACCCTTCTGCAGCACTCCGGCCTGTTCATTGATCTGCTGAATAGTTTCATTTTTCACATTTTCCACTAATGTCCTGATCTCCTCACCATGTGTGTTTGTATATTCAAGAAGCGTATACAGGAACAATTTGTTTGAAAGGATCCGTTTTTCGAACCTGTCGTGTGCGAAAGTCTCTACAAGAATTGCCAGTTTATTTTTGAGTGCCATACTGTTTGTCAGAAACCTCGGCATGTGGGGAGTTGATATCAGACTTTCAGGCGGCCATGTGCCCCGGTTAAAATCTCCAAAAAGATGAAACAGCAGACCGGATCTTTCTTTTACTTTATCAAATATAGCCGGGAACACTTTTTCCATCAGGTAATCGGTTGTGCCGGGATGACCGGCGGTGTGATTCCCGGGAGCAATAGTAAGGGGATAACCGTGCCATGATCCGTTTGTAGTGTGCAGGTCTACGAACATCACCGGATCCCATTTATTTATTACGTTCTTTATCATTGCCTTTGTTTCGACCGCCTCTATCCTCAGGCCGTCACGGTTCAGATCAT
>JBHPLC010000097.1:0-6477 GCA_042564455.1 Candidatus Zhuqueibacterota bacterium
GGATGAAATTATTAACCATTATTTCTTTGGGGATTTTCATATTTGTTTTTGCCTGTACTATCCCCACTGAATTTGAATTGCCCCAATGGGAGGTAAGAGTAGTAAAATTTCCTGTTATGGGAGCTGATACAATCTTCATTGGTAAAGAAATTACCGATGAAAATTTACGGCCGATCGGGAGTGACAGCCTTTACCATATCTTTTTTGACGGTTCACAGCAGATCGATGTGGCAGATAACCTGAAACAGGCACCTGTTAATCCGGCCCCTATCGCAACCGGTGTGGGAAATTTTAGTGTGGATAATTCAACAAATAGTGTTGAAATTGATGTTACAGAAATGTTTCCGGTTTTAATCGGTTTAAATGGCACATCTTATACTATTCCGGATGCACCTATAACTGAAGTGAATAAAACTATAACCGGAAGTAGTTATACGAACATTGTTTTAGAAGAAGGTACTCTGGAAATTACGGTCAATAATGATCTGAATTTTCCATTAGGAGATACTCTGTACGTGTATATTAAAGATAATGTGAATTTGCAGACAGTAGGTATGATAGCGTTTAATGATGTGATTGCAGCAGGAGATTCATCGACACAGTCTATAGATTTGTCCGGTCAAATACTTTCTAATGATCTAAGTGTGAGTATCGAGGGAAATCAGAATTCAACAGATATTACAGTTGATGAATCTGTTAGTTTGAATATTGATGTTGCAATTAAAGATCTTAAAGCAAGCAGTGCCACTGCGGATATTCCCAACCAGAACTTAGACATAAGTCAGTCGGTTGATATAAGTACAGATTCAATAACTGTTAAATCAGCGGTTGTTTCAAGCGGCACAATAACTATTGATGTTGACAACGGATTACCATTTCCGATAACCGTTGATATTGAATTTACCGATATACTTGATGCGGGATCACCTATAAATCAGAGTATTACAATAGGAACACCGACTGACATTGATCTGGCTGGAAAAACTCTATCCCCCGGAGCGGACGGAATGCTGGATTTTGTAGTAACAGCTGCCACACAGTCTAATAATAATGAATATACGGTTAATTCTACTGATATTATTACGTCAACAGTATCTGTTTCCGAGATGCAGTTCTCTTCTGTCAATGCGGATATTGATATTGGTGTGGAGTTCCCGAGTTTTGAAGAAGAAATGGTTGACCTTGATCTGGAAATACCTGATATAAACTTTGAAGATATTACATTTACACTGGATTTTATAAACACTCCGGCAGATATGGAAATCACCCTGGATATTTTCGGTGAGAAGGATTCAGAAACTGCTCAAGCCGATTATTCATTTAATATATACGGCGGCCAGGATAATGAAGTCGTCCTGACAAATGATGGTGTTCTGGTTAATGGCACAACTCCGGGTCTTGGATCGGGATTAGTTGATGTGATAAATTTACTGCCTGAAAAAATTGCTTTTTCCGGTACCGCACAGATCGATGACAATGATGCTAATCTAACAACCGCTCCTATTCAGATAGATTATGAAGTTGATGTAGGTTTTGTATACAGCCTGCCTGACGGTGCAGTAATTGAGGGTGACACTCTTGAAATAAGCTTTGCTGACGAAGATGATCCGGAACAGGAACAGGATATGAGAGAGATAATGCGGGATTATTTTAACTCGGGTTCTTTTGATATAGTAATAGCAAATGGTGTTCCGATAGGCGGTGACCTTACAATAAGAGTTGCAGATTCAACTACAGCTCTGTCAACAGATCCTGAAAGCTGGCCTCTTTTAACAACTTTCGGATTTGATCCTCCGGTTTTGGATCCGGCAACGGGAAATGCGACCAGCATTCCTGATCAGGAAATCTCGATCGGTTTGACAGATGCGCAGATAATCAGGCTCTCCGAAGCTGACTTCGGATACTGGTGGGTTACTCTTGAGGCGATCCCGAAAGGTGCATTACACAGTACGGATTTGATAATTCTCAGAAAGTCATTTATTTCCGGTTCTGTTACTGTAAATCAGGATTTGCTGGATTTACTTGAAGATGAAGACAATAAGACAAATAAATAAGTGAATAAATATATATTGAATATATACGGAGGAATAACCGTGAAACATATAATTCTAATTTTGTTATGCGTTTTGCTTACTTTCGGAGCTGTTTATGGACAAAGTGGGACAGCTGTCGGAATGGGTGAGGCTTATACTACCTTTGCAAGGGGATCAGAAGCTATTTTCTGGAATCCGGCAAATCTGGCTTTTACGAACGAAGGTTTGCCGGGCTTTTCCATGAGTCTTTTCTCGCTTAAACTTAATGCAGGTCAGAATGCATTGGATATCGATCTTTATAACGACTATTTTACTGAAGAAGGTAAAATACTGTCCGACGATAATATAAATGACCTCCTGGGAAGAATACCTGACGAAGGTCTGAAAGCTGATTTCCGCACAGATGTGTCTTTATTAGCGATGTCATATAAGAATTTTGGTTTCAGTGTCGAATCGGGATTCTTTGCGGATTTGAGTATGCCGAAATCTTTAGTGGAGATTCCATTCAACGGGCTTGAGCAGAAAACGTATGACTTCAGTCCGGATGCTAAAGGGGAAGGTCTTATAAAATTGAATTTTGCTTACGGAAGAATTGTTGCGCGTGATAAAGTTGTAAACCTTCCAATGGAAAAAACACTCAACTTTAAGGAAATAGCAGTTGGAGGTTCATTTGCTTATATGATGGGTATTGCAAAAATCGATTTTGAAAAAACAAGCCTCTTTGCAGATATTACGGATAACGGTATTGTGGCAAGAGGTGAGATTATTGGCCACGGCACAAATTTGGTGAGGGTTTACGATCCGGTTGATGGTACTTATGATCTTGAAACATCCGATGAAACCGGTATTAGCGGAAAAGGTTTCGGGCTGAATTTCGGAGCAACGGGAAAACTTGATAACGGTTACATGGTAAGTGTCGTTGTTAAAAACCTGATCGATAGAATGAGCTGGAATAAAGATGTGGTAAAATTTAATCATGTTATAAATACAGGTGATCCCATGTTTCCTAACGAATTGGGTGATCTTGAAGAAGATGATTATCATACGGATAATGATGAGGAAGTGGGAAGTTTTACATCATCTCTGCCTATTGAACTGCGTTTCGCAGTCGGGAGAAAAGTCGGCAGATACATGTATGCTGCAGAAATTGGCAGAGAAAATGAGAAATTCCTGTTTGCCTTGGGAGGCGGATTAAAGTGGGCAATATTTAATTTATACGGCGGCTATCAGATAAATCAATCTCACGGACTAAATTTCGGTATTGGATTTGGAGGTCAAAATTTTATGTGGGATTTTGCTGTGGGTTCCCGCGGTGGTGTAAAATGGGGTTCAAATAAAGGATTGGCGTTCGCAACAAGTATGAGATTTGGAATGTAATAAAGGAACTTGACCGGTAAATAGATATGAATAAAGATATTGAGAAATTTGATGCGATCTTTAAACCGCGTTCGATAGCTGTGGTGGGAGCGACGATGAGGGAAGGTGCGCTCGGCCGCACTATTATTAAGAATTTGATAACCAATGAATTCAGTGGCAAGATATTCCCCGTTAATCCGGGGAAAGAAGTAATTTACAGCTTTAAATGTTTTCCGAGAGTCTCAGATATTCCTGATCCTGTTGACCTGGCGATAATTATTGTCAGAAAAGAACTTGTTCTGGATGTAGTTAAGGATTGTGGAGAAAAAGGAGTAAAGGGACTTGTCGTACTTACTGCGGGTTTCAGAGAAATGGGAAAAGAAGGCAAGGAAATTGAAGACCAGCTTCTGAAACTTGTCAGAAAATATAAGATGCGGATGATCGGCCCGAACTGTATGGGCGTTATTAACACCGATCCCGATATCAGAATGGATGCTACATTCTCACCTGAAACCCCTCTTGTCGGTAATATGGGTTTTCTGACACAAAGCGGTGGTCTTGGAGTAGCTATCATCAGTCAGGCAAGGAGGTATAATCTCGGTTTATCCATGTTTGCAAGTATCGGAAATAAAGCGGATATCTCCGGTAATGATCTGCTTGAATACTGGGAACATGATCCCCGGACTGATGTGATCCTTATGTACCTTGAAAGTTTCGGTAATTCAGGAAGATTTACTCAGATAGCAAAACGTGTTTCCAAGCATAAACCGATTATTGCTGTCAAAGCGGGAAGAACGGTTGCAGGAGCAAAAGCCGCTTCATCTCATACAGGAGCCATTGCGGGAGCTGATATTGCTTCAACGGCAATCCTTGAGCAATGTGGTGTAATACGTGTCACGACTATTGCGGAAATGTTCGATCTGGCAATGGCATTTTCTCGGAAAAAATATCCCAAAGGGAAAAAAGTAGCCATTATATCAAATGGCGGCGGTCCTGCAATAATGGCTGTTGATGCCTGCACAAGTGTCGGACTGGATGTTGCCCCCTTTTCAGATGAAACACAAAAGAAGATCAGGAACAGACTGGAAGATATTGCAGCGACCTCAAATCCTGTGGATATGATCGGTATAGCCGGTCCGAAAGAATATGAGGATATATTAAAAATCGTCGACAATGAAAAAGATGTCGATTCTATTCTTGCAATATCGGTTACACCTCCCACTCTGATCAATCCTCTTGCCGTGATCAATGCAATTGAAAAAACTGCCAATTCCACGGATAAACCGCTTCTGACAGTCGTAATGGGAAAAGATGTAATGCGGCTTTCAGGTACCTCAAATGCTCCGGACCTGCCGGCATATGAATTTCCGGAACCACCCGCAAGGGCTTTGGCTGCGATGTTGAAATACAGAAATTGGCAGCAGATCCCTGAAGGTTCTGTTAAGAAATTCAAAGTTAATAAAGACAAGGTCAGGAAGGTTCTCGACAAAGAAATAGATAAGTCTCCCCATTACCTGTCGAATAAACAGGTTTATGATATATTATCTGCATATAAAATGCCGATTATTAAAACTACTTTTGCTGCTGATCATGAATCTGCATCAGAGTATGCGGAAAAAATAGGTTTCCCTGTTGTAATGAAAGCTGTAGCCAAAGATCTTATTCATAAGAGCGATGTTGGGGGTGTCCGGATTGATCTGAGAAATAAAGGGGAAGTAATAGAAGCATTTTACGATATAAAAAAGATTATTGAAAAAGCGAAAAAGGGCTCTTTTGAAGGGGTTGTTCTTCAAAAAATGATCAAGACCGGTAAAGAAGTGATCCTCGGTATGACCTCAATGCCCCAGTTCGGCTCACTGCTGATGTTCGGATTAGGTGGAATTTTTGTAGAAGTTATCAAAGATGTTCAGTTCCGTATTGCTCCTCTGACAGATATCGGAGCCGATGAAATGATCAGGTCTATAAAGGGTTTTCCGATCCTGGAGGGTATCAGAGGTGAAAAGGGCGTGGATATCTCAACAATTAAAGACTGTCTGCAGAAATTATCACAGCTTGTTACCGATTTTGATTGTATCCAGGCAATAGATATCAATCCTTTTATGGTTAATGAAGATACTGATTCATCTTTTATTGTTGACGCACGAATTCTAGTCGGCAAATAATTAGATCCTCTATGTTGATCTCAAAAAAAACTGTTATATCGATAGTATTATTAATTGCCTTCATATTTATTGGCAATTCATATCCTCTGCAGGATAAAAAAGAAAAATCCCGGTCTGAAGTAATCCCAAGACATTTGATTTTACCTTGTATTGACTTAATTATAAACAGTGATTATACCGGAGCAGAGGATTATATTAATGAGCTTAAAGAAACTGATGACCTGCTGAATAATTATCTTCATGCATCTGTATTGTATTCTTACATTATTGAACTCGAATCCTCTCTGGAATTTGATAAGTTTATGGATTTTACTGAAGAAATTATCAACGAGACAAAAAAGAGATTAGAAGAAAATGAGGATGATATAACAGCAAGATTCTTTCTTGGGATAGCGCACAGTTTTCGTGCAGGAGTAAATAATGTCCGAGGGAAATCATGGGCAGCATACAGAAATGGAAAATCCGCAGTAAAAGAACTGAAAAAATGTGTTGAGCAGTATCCGGATTTTGTTGAACCGCATCTGGTGATCGGATCTTACAAATACTGGCTCAGTGCAAAGAATATATTCAGATTCCTCTTCTTTGTGCCTGATAACAGAAATGAAGGTATAGCTGAAATTGAAGACAATATTCGGGAGAGCTCAATTTCCTATGCAATGAGCATTAACCAGTTGATCTGGATACTGCTTGATAAAAAGGATTTCGAAAATGCTGAAAAATATGCCAAACTTGGGCTCGAAATTTATCCTGAAAGCAGGTTGTTCCAGTATCCGGCAGCAGAATCAGCCTTCAGATTGAGTAATTATGAAAAAGCAGTGGAATTATACGGAAAAGTAAGAGAATCGCTCAAATCAGACGGCTTGTCCGGCCGTTATTTCTGGGCAAAGATCACTTATAAGCAGGCAGATACATTGTTTGAGTCAGGA
>JBHPLC010000098.1:0-6471 GCA_042564455.1 Candidatus Zhuqueibacterota bacterium
CAGTAATGCTGGAAATATCCCCCAGTTGTTGGGCACTTGTGGTTGAAATAGATACTGTCATAGAGAATAGAACGTAAATGAGAATAAACTGAGATAAAGACAAACGCTTCTTACAAAATTCATTTTTCTGGTTCATATTTTTTCTCCAATCAATTTTCACCGGTTTTACCGGAAGTAAGATTAAGGCTGCACGTCGTCAGAAGATGTTGGAATGATTACGTTAAAAGTTAACAGATACATTTAGTCTATGCAAGTGTTTTTTTTCACCTCCCGAGCGTGTTTTCTAAATATCATACATAATGTATCCAAACTTTTCTATATTTCGTGTATTTAATAGCCAGTTTAGTAAACATCACTACCCGCACTGTAGAGAAATATAGCCAAAGATATCAAAAACCGTCAGAATTGTATCCAGACACCTAAATTATCTCACTTTGGAGAAATATAGCCAATTAAATATAAAAGGTGGGGGTGTAGTATTAGCTGGAAAAGTCGTACCAGCGCTGGATCTATTTTATTATCCTTTCTATATTTATGTGTATTTTTCCAAAGAATATCTAACCGGTTTTAAGTTTAGACGTCAAATCTGAAAGAGGGATCAAATAATTGAATTGACCGGGAAAAACTGTTCTTTCGGTTACATTTATATCCTTTGAACAGGCTGGAAGATAAAGGGCTTATTACATCTCATTTCGGAGAATCAACCAATGAAAGAGGCGGACGGGCAAAAGGTTTTATGGCCTGACAGATAAAAGAAGAGTTGAATTGCAGAAGATCAGAGAGCTCCATGGAATGGTATCCCCGCAATCATTTAAGGAAAACCGCCGAAAACTGCAGAGATATTTTTGTCATTTCTTGCTCCCGATAATTTTTATAAAACTGCACCTGGAGATCTTGAGGAAGTTTACAACCTGATCTATGATGAAAAAGGTCAGTTTAAGGCAAAAATGTGGTACTGGTCTCAGGTATTAAGATCAATTCCTGTATTTCTATCAGTTTCATTTTATAGAAGTATAATGATGATAAACAATTACATGAAGATCTCTGTTAGGAATATTAAGAAGAATAAAGATTTTTCCCTGATAAATATATTGGGCCTTGCTATAGGAATGGCGTGCGGTATTCTTATTCTTCTATGGGTACAGAATGAACTCAGTTATGATAAATTCCATGAGAATGATGAAGATTTGTACTTCGTTGCAACACAACGGCTTTACAGTGACACGTGGAGGATAAACTCGGGAACTCCTCCAGCTTTCGGGCCTGCACTGAAGGAAGAATACCCCGAAGTTCTAAATACTGCACGTTTACAGAACGGCAGACAGTTGTTAATAGTCAAACATGGCGATAAGATGTTTACCGAGAGTATTCGGATCGGGGATTTTTCCCTGCTTGAAATGTTTACATTCCCTCTAATTAAAGGAAATCTGCCCTCTTCGCTTTCCGATCCATACGCTATATTTATTACCGAACAAATAGCATTGAAATATTTTGAGAACGAGGAGCCGGTAGGCAGAATTTTATTGATTGATAACCAGTATGCTTTTACTGTTGCGGGTGTTCTTCATGACATGCCGGGAAATTCGATGATACAGTTCGATTTTCTTGTTCCATTCGAATTTCTTGAAAGACATAATCGGCGGGGATACACGTTGACCTGGACTAACCTTTCCTTTAAGACATTTGCTCAGCTTCATAAGAATAGTCTACCGGAAGAAGTCAACCGGAAAATAGAGAACCGCATCATTGAGGGAAATGGAAATTCAGAGCAGGTCATACCTGTCCTGCGTAAATATTCTGAAATCCGTCTTTATGGAATATCCGGACACGGGGGGATTTTCGGCCAGATCTTATTGTTCTCTTTTATAGCGATAGTAATTTTGCTTATTGCCTGCTTTAATTTTATAAATCTTTCGACCGCGCGCGCCGGTAACCGTGCGGTTGAAGTCGGCATTCGTAAGGTTGTCGGAGCGACGAGATTGCACATGATCAGGCAGTTTTTCGGTGAATCGCTCTTGTATGCTTTTATTTCACTTTTACTTGCCTATGTTCTTGCTGCACTGTTTATGCCGGAATTTAACGAACTTACGGGAAAACAATTGACACTTGATTTCAACGGAAATCTGCTTATGACGTCAGGATCGATATGCCTGGCGCTTATTACCGGATTAGTCGCAGGCAGTTACCCAGCCCTGTTTTTGTCATCATTCCGCCCGGTTCGCGTTTTGAAAGGGACACTGGCAGCGGGTTCAAAAAATACGTCTTTCAGAAAACTTCTTGTCGTTACACAATTTGTAATTTCAATAATACTTATTATCTGTACGATAGTCGTTCATTATCAGCTTTGGTTCGTAAATGAACTGGAACTCGGTTATGAAAAGGACCAGGTAGTATATTTTCAAACAAGAGGAACCATTAAACAGCAGTACGATATAGTTAAACGTGAACTCCTTAACGATCCCGACATCCTGAATATTACCGCCACGCAGGATCCGATGACCGGGATTTACTCAAACAATCATAACTGGGACTGGGAAGGTAGAGAAGCTTCAACCGATCCGCTTATAACAGATCACTATGCGGATTGTGATTTCACAAAAACCTTTGACATTGAAATGGTACGAGGAAGGTTTTTTTCGGAAGAAATACGCTCAGCAGAAACGGGAAGCACAAATTACATAGTTATCAACGAAACATTTATGAAACTCATGAAAAGCGAAAACCCGGTCGGTCAGACAATCTCACGTGAAGGCAGCAGCTATCAGGTCTTGGGAGTTGTAAAAGATTTTCATTTCAAGTCGCTTTATGTTGAAATTGAACCGTTGATAATATATTACTATCCGCAATATTTCAATCTAATGTTTCTTAAGATTTCGCCTGAAAATGTTCGTGAAACACTGGATCGAATAGAGGCAGTCTATTTGAAGTTCAATCCTGATTTTCCTTTCGAATACTCTTTTTTAGAGGATGATTTTGAAGTATTATACAGATGGTCAAAGCGTATCGGCGCATTTTTTCGGTATTCTTCATTTCTGGCAATATTTATTTCCTGCCTCGGCCTGTTCGGGATGGCCTCGTATATGGCTGAACAACGAACGAAGGAGATAGGTATCCGCAAAGTTCTCGGCGCTCCCGTATCGGGTATTATAATCGCATTTTCGAAGGAATTTTTTAAATGGGTGCTGATAGCGAATGTAATCGCCTGGCCTTTCGCTTGGTCTATAATGAATGGATGGCTGCAGAATTTTGCAGAGCGGGTTAGCCTCGGATTGTGGATATTTTTACTGGCTGGTGCAATTGCGCTGGGTATAGCTGTATTAAGCGTCAGCTTCCAGGCTTTTAAAGCCGCCCGGGCAAATCCGGTCGATTCTTTAAGGTATGAATAGGTTTGTTTTTGTTCGGAATTAGGATATCTTACTAACATAAAACAAACCATTTATAACTCTTCAGGAGTTGATATGGGAAATATCAGGTATAACGAATTTTATCAGGGAGTATCGGATTATTAATACCGGACATGACATGGAATCAGAACCGGAATTAACTATTCCCTTGGATTGTGGAAGGAGAACCACAGAATACTCTTAGAAAGGACGAATCAAATGAAAAAATACCTTGTATTTTGCTTTATGGCAATAAATCTCTTTATGTTTGGAGGTTGTGCGAACGAAATAATACAGGACCGTCCTGTAAATCCCCTAAATCCTCCGAAAAACGAAAATTATGTTCCGGATCATACTGTCAGTAAAAATGACCTATTAGCAGATATTGACTTTTATGTTTCAAAGACCATTGAGGTACACGCCGATCCATTCAGAGTTATCACACCTGAAGAATTTAGCGATGCAACGGATAAGATCAGGAACGAAATTAACGATCGTGATACAGACACATTCGACCTGTTTGAAAGTTATTTTTATCTGCAGAAACTGGCGGCTGCCATCGCAGACGGGCACACAAAAATATATGAACCGGAGAACTGGGAGAAAATGTTCGATCTGTTCTTCCCTTTGGATATCACAATAATCGAAGGACGTGCATTCGTCACGAAGAATGCAGGCAACAATGATATTCCCGAAAAAGCTGAAATTACAGCCATAAGTGGAAAAAACATTCAGGACCTGCTTGCGGAGTACCGTACGTTCTGCGAAGGGACGCTCGACCACTATAAGGATGTCAAGCTGCCGGAATATTTCAGGTTCTTTCTGCACACGTATACACGTGCGGTTTCCTCCTGGGTAGTTGATTACAGCTTTAACGGAATAACAGGAACCGAAACTGTGAAAGGCATAAACCTCGAAGAACTGAAAGAAAGAACCACCATCAGCCCGTATCCCAGTGAAAGTTCAGTTTTGATCGATGGAGAAGAGACACCTGTTCTGCATCTTCCCAGCATCGGATTCAGTAAAGATTATTTCAAGCCATTCATTGATGGATTCTTTGAAAAGTACCGGGACAGGAAAAATATAATACTAGATTTCAGGCGCTGCCCCGGCGGGAACGGCCTGCGCACCTATGATATCCTGGATCATATTACTGATACACCGTATTCCAGTATTAAACGGTTCGCTTTCAGGGTAAGCCCTTCGCTGAAAGATAAGGTCGGGTATAACATCCGTACTGCATTATATGACCGCGACATTTCACTGAAATACTGGCAGGAGACGTTCTTCGCGCAGGATCTGTACAGTGATGCCTATAACGAGATCTACCGGAACATATTACACGCGGATACCGGTACGTTTGCAGAAATGCCCGGTGATTTCGGGAGACATGTACCGGATAATACCCTAGAAAAATACAAGGGGAATCTCTTTATACTCATATCTCACAGGGCATTTTCGGCCGCTGTCGTTTTTACATCGACGTTAAAACACAATAAACTCGGGACAATTGTCGGACGCGAGACCGGTGGGCGGCTGGATTTTTTCAGCGATACAATAGATATTGAGCTCCCTGCAACAGGATTGGTCGCGAAGATACCATCCGCAATTCTCACGCTTTACGGGGATACATCCACGAGAGGTGTGATACCTGATAAGGTGGTTGATTATACTGTGGAGGATTTCCTTAGCGGGAGAGATCCTGATATCGAGGCGGTAAAAACACTGATCAGGCAAAAAACACTTCACGGAAAGAGTGACACTCACTCCCGGAGGAGAGCGGGCGCCGGTCTATAAAAAGCAATTATAGTTATAACGTCTATAATACAAATCTTAATAATTCTGAAAAACAGGTATAAATATTAATTACGTGGGTCAGAGCTCCATTTTCACGTCCTGAGACATGTTTTTTGCACCTGGCCGTAAGTCTAATAATAACAATAGTGGAGCAGATCCCGAGTACTCGGGACGACCTCATCCGAATGAGGGGGCTTCGTCCAGTTTCAGAATAACCATCATAACATATTATTAACAAATAATTTACGAATTGCTGCCGCTTATCACTTTTTCCGTGAAACACCCGCATATTCCACACCATTCGTACCATGTATTACCGTTTTTGGCAGGAATTGAAAGATTTCAGAATTTTAACTTTAAATTAAATTGCCCCAAGGTTTAAACGATGGAGATTTGAAATGTTAATTCATTTAGAATAAGAGTTTTTTAAATGCCGATATAGTATCGGCCGGATTGATAAGGCCGGCTACTATTCAATTCATATTATCTTCTCTATCTCCAATATCTTTATAGAATCTACTCTGTTAGGCAGCTGGACTTCAACCTCTTCTCCTTTTTTTCTGCCAATTAATTGTCGTGCAAGCGGAGAAGTGTAAGTTACGACGTTCTCCATACTTTCTAATTCATATTCGACCGGACCTAAGATGTTATACTTTACTGTTTTCCCTGTTTTATTATTAATAATCGTTATAGACGATCCGAATGTTACCGTATCAGGATTTAAATCATTTACATCAATGACTTTATGATCCAAATACTGCTCAAACCTTCTCAATTTTCCAAAAAGATATTCCTGATGCTCTCTGGCTGTTTTGTATTCCGCATTTTCTTTAAGATCACCAAAATCTGCAGCCTTTTGTAAATTAATGCTGTTTTCTCTGACTTCAGCTTTAAGTGATTCAATTTTTTTAAGTAACAAATCTAACGTCTTCTTCATTAATGCTACTGCCATATCCTAAACCTCCGTATATTTTTCCTGTATATTGTCCGTTTAGAATCCCACTGGATTTCTCTTAAGACTGAATGTACAAGACCGTTAACTTTACATAATTAATGAAACCAAATAAAACATGTTTAAGCAATAAAGACAGAACCACTAAAAGAAGTAATTCTGTCTAATACAATAAATGTGGAGCAGATCGGGATTGAACCGACGACCTCATCCGTGCGAGGGATGCGCTCTCCCAACTGAGCTACTGCCCCGTTTCAAAAAAAGTGATAGAATATCGTATTTTTACATCAAATACGCAACGTGTATTTTATAGTATGGCGGAGAAGGAGGGATTCGAAC
>JBHPLC010000099.1:0-6308 GCA_042564455.1 Candidatus Zhuqueibacterota bacterium
CATTAAAGAACACACCGGGCGCATTATTTAAAAGCCTTTCGGTTTTTGCTCTTCGCGATATCGGCCTGTCAAAAATTGAATCCAGACCCTATCATGGGAAACCCTGGGAATATGTTTTTTATCTTGATATTGACGACAGCGTAATAAGCGAAAAGTGCAATAATGCTATCACTCATCTAAGGGAAATTGCATTTTTTGTTAAGATCTTAGGCTGTTACTGCCGTGGTCTGAGTTTTAAAAACTAAGAAAACTTAATATTCCCAACAATTTTTGACAAGGAGAAGAATCATGATCATAGTAATGAGTTCCGATGCGTCGGAAGAGCAAATAACATATGTTCAGGACAAGATCATAGAACAGGGTTATGGAGTACATCCCATTTACGGTAAGGACCGGGTTGTTATTGGAGCTGTAGGCGATGAGCGCGGAAAATCCCGGCTTCAGATCCTGGAAACCTTACCTGGTGTGGAGAAAGTTGTCCCTATCTTAAAACCATATAAGCTGGTCGGAAATGAACTGAAAAAAGACAAAACCGTAGTAAAAGTCGGCGATCTGGAGATCGGCAGCGAGCAGTTTGTAATTATGGCAGGCCCGTGTTCAGTTGAAAACCGCGAACAACTGATGACCTGTGCAGATATTGTAAAAAATATGGGAGGCAGAATTTTAAGGGGCGGCGCTTTCAAGCCGAGGACTTCGCCCTACAGCTTCCAGGGATTGGCTGAAGAGGGATTAAAAATCCTGGCGGCAGCACGTGAAAAAACCGGATTATACATAGTTACCGAGGCAATAACCATCAATGATATTGATCTGGTCGGAAGTTATGCGGATATTATCCAGATCGGTGCGAGAAATATGATGAATTTTCCACTGCTGAAAAAAGCCGGACAGAACAAAAAACCAGTTATGCTGAAAAGAGGTATGATGTCGACCATGGAGGAGCTTTTAATGTCGGCAGAGTATATTGTATCTCAGGGCAATAATAATGTGATCCTTTGCGAAAGAGGTATAAGGACTTTCGAAAAGGCAACAAGAAATACTCTTGACCTGTCGGCTGTACCTTGGTTAAAGGAACATACACATCTTCCTGTGATAGTTGATCCCAGCCACGGCACAGGTACGCGCAGTCTTGTTACACCGATGGCAAAGGCGGCTGTTGCATCGGGCGCCGACGGTATAATGGTCGAGATACATCCGAATCCGGAGAAGGCTTTTTCGGACGGCGCTCAGTCTCTCTTACCTGAGCAATTTGCATACCTGATGGATGAAGTGAAAAAATATATTCCGCTGGAAAACAGAATTTTATAGATCTGTTTAAATAATTCATGAATGTTAATCGAAAAAATATTATATTTCAGGCAAATCAGAACAATAAAATGGAGTGAAAATGATAAATGTTGTTATTCTACCCGGAGACGGAATTGGTCAGGAAGTTTCAAACGAGGCTGTAAAGGTTATAAGAGCCATAGAAAAGAGATTTGACCTGAAAATAAATATCAGTGAAGAGATTATCGGAGGCGCAAGCCTCGATAAATTCGGTATACCTGTTAAAGAAGAAGTACTTGACAGATGCAGGAATACCGATGCAGTGTTTCTGGGTGCGATCGGAGGCCCTAAATGGGATAATAATCCCTCCGAACTGCGCCCGGAAAAAGCACTGCTTGCATTGCGGAAAGTTCTGAACGCCTATATTAATCTTCGCCCGATAAAGATATTTAAGAGCCTTATCGATTCCTCTCCTCTCAAACCTGAACTGCTGGAAAATGTGGATATTCTCATCGTCCGCGAGCTGACGGGCGGTCTGTATTTTGGTGAAAAGAAGATCGAGAAAACCGAATCAGGTGAACACGCAGTTGATACAATGGAGTATTCGACTTTTGAGATCGAACGTATTGCAAAAGCGGCTTTCGATGCAGCAAAGATACGACGGAAGAAGGTAACTTCAGTCGACAAAAACAATATCCTTGCCACTTCCCAGTTATGGAGGAGAGTTGTTATAGAATTTGCAAAAGAATACCCTGATATCGAACTTGACCACCTGTTAGTCGATAATGCGGCCATGCAGCTTGTGCGCTATCCTGCTCAGTTTGACGTGATACTTACGGAGAATACATTCGGAGATATTCTTAGTGACGAAGCGGCAATGCTGACCGGTTCGTTAGGTATGCTGCCGTCCGCAAGCCTTGGTGATGCAGGAGGAATTTACGAACCGGTTCATGGTTCGGCTCCGGATATAGCGGGGAAGAACCTCGCAAATCCTCTGGCAGCGATCAATACTGCAGCAATGATGTTTCGATTTACTTTCAAAAATGACGAGGCAGCAAAGGTGATAGAAAAAGCGGTCGAAGATGTTCTTGACGAAGGCTTCAGAACAAAAGACCTTCACACTCCCGGCACAACCCTTCTCTCCTGCTCCGAAATGGGTGATAAGGTAGTTGAGAAAATATAATTGCATCCATAACCAATATAAAATTAATTACATTTCTTCACATATTCTTTCGATGCCTTCGCGGCTTCCGAGGGGGATTGAAATATTACCCGGGGGGGTATGGTAATCGCGGGGGTTGATCCTTATAAGTGTTGCGTTATGTATATGGGATACATATTCTGATTTCATTCTGACGGTCGGAACAGCCTGCCCTGCTCCTGTCTCAATGACTACAAGTTTATAGTTACTCTCACTAACTTCACTCAACCAATTGTTAAGCCGGATGCTTTGAGATTCTGTTCTGTGAGAATTCCACATCCAGTCGCCGAACATTAAAATATTAGGCCGGGCCAGAGTACCGCAGTTTTTGCATTTCGGCAGTTCTCCAGGCGCTTCAAATTTCTCCTCGTCAACTTCTACCTGAGTTTCCTCTCCGTTCCAAATATCATCACTGCAGACTTTTGTGCACTGCATGTGATGAATGGAGCCGTGACATTCTTCGATCAGATTGTCATCGAAACCGGCTTTCTGAAATTGTCCGTCAACATTTGAAGTAAATACGAAATATCCGCCGTTTTTATTACTGCCGATCTCAAACAGCCGGTCAAATCCTTTATGCGGTTTTGTGCTTCTGTACAGGTTAAGCCTGTGGCCGTAGAATGCCCATGCAAGTCTTGGTTTTATATCGAACCAGCGGGGATTTGCCATTTCGACAAAAGATATTCCGAGTTTGGCAATAGGCGGGTAAGCTCTCCAGAAACCTTCATTACCGCGGAAATCCGGCAGGCCAGAATCAACACCTATTCCCGCTCCGGCAGAAATAAATACAGCATCTGCTTCGGACACAACTTCTGCAGCCCTGGAAATGCTTCCTTCGATATCCATACTTTATATTATATAAACGAATTCAGAAATGCAACATAAAGGAAATAAAATTCGGGATGGATTTATTCAGACGTGTTCCGGTTCTATTTCTTTAATCTCCAAATTTCAGGATTTTCAAAAACCACCCTGTTAGCTGCTCCCTGAAGATATTTTTCGACATCCGGATGTATCTCATCAAACAGATCAATATGATCAAGACTGTCCTGGAAGATAACATTATGTATAACACAGGAAGTAAGATAGGCTCCTCCAATAGCAGCATGATGCATGTCTGCGTCAAATAACTCTATTTCGGGTTTTTCCTGCCAGACTTTGTACCATGCCCAGCCTGCCGGTGCAATCGTCAGATCAAGGCTGTCAGCAAACTCAATAGTATTGTCATATATTCTCAGACTCATATCCTCAAAGGTATCTGATCTGCCGGATACCCATGTCAGGCCGTCCTTATAACCCCATGCCATCATGTAAACCGGGATGGTACTGCTGTAATTTTCCCTGATCTTTTGTGAAAGAGTGTCGATCGTATCATAAAGCGGATGGTAATCGATCCAGGGCATGATAATTTTAAGGCTGTCCTGATAAGCAATGGTATGACCTCCATCCTGAAAAACAACATAGTTCCAGTCCTGAGATTCAAGATTACTTATAATCCAGGAATCATTGATCAGCTGGTAAAGACTATGTCCATATTTTATTGCCGACTGAACATAGATATTCTTTCCTGAAGCAGCAGCCATATTGCGAACCGTAACGGGAACGTTAAAATAACCAAGATAACTGTTCCCGATAAACAGCACTTTTAGATCATACTCAACAGGTACCTGACTTGGCTGTACTCCGTTGTCACTGCAGCCTGAGTTCATGAACATTATTAAGATCAAGACCGGTAATATTATTGTTCTCTTTATCATTATTAAGATACCATTTTTTAGTATTATATTTATTAATGGTACAATTATAGGTACCTTTTTATTCCTAAAATCACACAAACTATTATTTTTTAGTATTTGATATTCCAAAGCTTCAGGTTTTCGAAAACAATTGAATTGGCTGTTCTCTGAAGATAATAACCAATACTTGAAGACATACCGGCAGTAAATTTAGCTTCCAGTAACGGTTGTCCAAATATTACATCATATATAACACAGGCAATTAAATAAGCCCCTGCATTATTCTGGTGATTATAATCGGAAAGAAACAACTTAATATCATTCCTCTCATTAACAACTTTGTTCCATGCCCAGCCGACCGGAGCAATTGTAAGATCCAGCTGCTGTGCCCAGTTTATAGTATTATTGTATATCTTTAACTGCATATCTTCAAAAGTATCCGTCTGTCCGGGAATCCACGTCATCCCATCCTCAAATGCCCAGTTCATCATATAAACCGGGACTGTTTCGCTGTGATTATTTTTAATCCTGTTCGCTAAAGTCTTTAATGACTCGAATAAAGGATGGTAATCATAAATCGGAGTTATATTGTGGTGAGTATCCGGATATGCGGCAGGGACACCGGCACCGTGAAAAACCACAAAATCCCATCTGTCCTCCTTTATAGCCTCAATTACAAATCCGGCATTACACAGGTCATCAAGGAACATTCCCGATTCGATTGCCCGTTCTATCTGAATTGTTTTTCCCGTAGATGCGGCGAGTTCAAATAATTTTTCCGGGACATCGTATAATTCGAAGTAACTGGCTCCAATTAAAAGTATTTTCAGGTCATCCCGTCCTTCTAAGTCGTAATAAGATGGCTGTACCGATGAATCGGTACAATCAAGAAAAAACAACAGAGTAACAGCACAAATAACAGGAATCAATTTAATTGTAATATTTTTAATCAGAACTGTCAATTATCTGTCTCAAAATAATGTTACTTTTTTATTTTCAGATCATTAATGACGGATGCGTCGATCCAGTATATATCGGAATATCCATTTTGAGGATTATTATAGAACTCATCAAGTTCGGAATATGACAAAACATGATCCTCTGACCTTTTAATACTTCTTACTTTGGTGGCCATGAAGAACATGTATCTTCCATCCGGTGAGACATATGCCGAATACTCCAGAGTTCCGGCAGAGTTTATTTTGTCTCCCATATTTATGGGGCCTGTCCATGAATCATCTTCATTTCTGAAGCTTATATAATAATCCGTTCCTCCAAAACTGTCATCCCTCCCTGCCGTAGGGGTTATGATATAACTCTCATCCTGAGCGACAAATGCATTGAACTGTGAAACTGAAGAGTTCACTTCTTCAGGAAGTTTTTCAGGTTCGGCATATACTCCATCGATAAATTTTGACCTGTATATATAGTGAACTCCATCAGGCCGGCTCCTTGAAAAATATAATGTTCCGTTTTTTGTCGGGGAGGGGAAATATTCACCCTGATCGGTATTAACAGGGGCACCGGGATTATAAGGCTCGCCCCATCCATCCCCTTTTCTGTCCATTATCCAGATATCATATTGATTTTCTGATCCATTGTTAATTGAACTCGTCATTTTTGAAACAAAAAAGAACTTTTTGCCGTCAGGTGATATGGCAGGTTCAATATAATTGTTATCCGGATCCGCAATAAATGGCGCTACTGCCGGTTCAGTCCATTTACCGTCAATGTTTTTTGTAACCATAATAGTTGCATACGTATAATTTGCCATAGTGATGCAAAAATAAATCTCCTTCAGATCAGGAGTCATAGCAATATCCCGTACTGACATCCCGGTTGAAACAATACCCGGAGCAAAAAGTTCAGGATTCCTTCCGGGAGGTTTCTGTCCCAGGTACTCTCCTGTATGCTCCGGGAAATTTGTTTCGTTTTGGGTGGAATACCCCATGAAAAAAGACACTGTTATTAATAGAATATATATGTAAATTTTTTTCATATCGTCTCCGTATTCACAATAGGTTTATTTTTCCGGTCTAAGTGACCCTATAAATGATGAATCTATCCAGTAAATATCAGAGTTTCCGTTCTTCGGGCTGTTATGCAGT